>JAPLKX010000196.1 GCA_026387845.1 Candidatus Hydrogenedentota bacterium
GGGCCTGACAGTGCTCCGCGTGGCATCGGCGCTGGCCGGCGGCCTCACGGTGCTGTACCTGCTGCGCATCGCCCTCCACCCCACCGTGCGCCTGTCAACGCCCGCGGCCGTGCTCGCAATGGGCTACGCCGCGTTCGAACACCACCAGATCTCCTGGGGCATGTCCGGCATGGAAACCCAACTGGCGACACTCGCGCTCGTCGCATCAATCTATTATCTCATCGACGACAAGCCTTTCGCTTTGGGTATTGCACTCGGCTTTTGCGTGCTCGCGCGCCCTGAATTTGCGCTGTGGGCGGTTGCCGCCGGGCTGATCGTGCTCGTGCGTGACCGCCGCGATTTCCTCGTGGCCGCCGGCGCCGGGCTCGGCCTCTACCTGCCTTGGCTGGCATTCTCCTCGGCCTACTACGGCTCCCCGATCCCCAACACCATCCTCGCAAAAGCACTCGGATACCCCCTCTGGTGGAAAGACGCCGCCCTCACGTTCGCCAAAGCATCGAACCATCTCGCCGCACGCCTTTCATGCGCCTACTTCCCCGACTCGATTTTCCAGCCGCTCGGGCCTTCGTTCGCCGGTCACGGCACCCATTTCAGCAGGATCTTCAACGACCACGGCGCCGTCTGTCTCGCCATACTTTTCCTCGTCCTGGCCGGGTGCGGCATGGCCATCTACCACCGCCGCCGCGGGATGATCCCGCCGCTCGTTTTCGCCGCCGTCTTCACGGTCTACCTCACGTTCGCCGTACCCCACGTCTTCGGCTGGTACGCCGCCCCGCTCGCCGCCGTGCTCGTACTTGTGGCGGCCTACGGGTTGGATTCAGTCGCGGCCCTGATCAACAACCGCCGCGCCTGCGTCGCATTGAAAATGGGGCTGGTGGTGGCCTACCTCGCGCTCATGGCCGCCGTCCTGCCCCGGACCTTCAACACCGAAAAACTCATCCAGCAGGACATCGAGAACGTTGTCCGCAAACCCGCCTGCGAGTACCTCGCCCGCACCATGAATCCCGGCGAAACCCTCGGCTGCGAAGCCCTCGGCCACACCGCCTACTACATCCGCCGTCAAATATTCGATTGGCCCGGCCTCGCCAACCGCAGAGTCGTCGAATACAGCCGCAAAAACCCCCGCGGCCGATCGCTCGAAGCCATGCTCGATACCCTCCGGCCCGCCTGGCTGTTGCTTCGCCCGTTCGAATACGAGCGCGCAAAGAAGACCGGCAACTGGATCGATCAGGACTACGAACTGGTCCGCCGGTTCAAAGCACTCGACTGCGCCCACGACATCATGCTCGCTTCCAGAAACATCGACTTTGAGTTTTGGGTATTCAAGCGAAAAACGGGGACTGACTCGCCTTTTTTCGGCAGTTTGAAAAAAGGCGTGTCTGTCCCCGCTTTTCGCGGCCCAACGCCATTTGCCCTTTTATTTCTTCGCAAATAAGCCGGAACTTGATAGAATACCCGGACGGACTGACAAAAAAAGGAGGCGCTATGTCTGACAAGCGGGAAGTCGAACGGAGAAGTTTCCTGAAAATGGCTGCGGCAACGGCGGCCGTCAGCATCATGCCGGCACGGACGGCATTCGGCGCGGACGCCAACTCGAAGCTGCGCGTGGGCCTGACCGGGTGCGGCGGCCGCGGCCCGTGGATCGCCGATCTGTTTAACAAATGCGGCAAGGCCCAGGTCGTCGCCTGCCACGATTACTTCGTGGATCGGGTGCGGGCAGCGGGCAAAAAGCTGAACGTGCCGGAACAGAGCCAGTACGCGGGATTCGACGGCTACAAGCAGATGTTCGACCAGGTCGACATCGTCGCCGTCGAAAGCCCACCGTACTTCCATCCCGAGCAGGCGGTCGCCGCGCTCGAAGCCGGCAAGCACGTCTATATCGCCAAACCCATCGCGGTTGATGTTCCCGGCTGCCTCGCCATCGTCGACGCCGCAACAAAAAACAACGGCAAGCTCAACTGCTTTGTCGATTTCCAGACACGCAACAACGAGTTCTTCAAAGGCGCCGCACAACGCGTACACGACGGCATCATCGGCAAACCCATACTCGGCCACGTCTTCTACCACACGGGCCGGCTCGGCAGACAGGCCAGGCCGGGATCCGAAGCGGCCCGGTTGCGAAACTGGGTCTTCGACAAAGCCCTGTCCGGTGACATTATCGTCGAACAAAACATCCACGTCCTTGACGTCGCCAACTGGTACATCCAAAACCATCCCATACAGGCCGTCGGGACCGGCGGGCGAAAAGGCCGGGTCGATGTCGGCGACTGCTGGGACCATTTCGTCGTCGCGTACACCTACCCCGACGACGTACACGTCGATTTCAGCTCGAGGCAGTTCGGCGACGGGTTCGACGACCTCTGCATACGCCTCTACGGCGAGACCGGCACCGTCGACTCCCACTACGGCGGCGACGTCAAGATCCGCGGGAAAAGCGCCGGGTGGGCCGGCGGAAACACCGGCGACATCTACCAGAAAGCCGCCGCCGACAACGTCCGGGATGTCTGCACCGCCATTCTCGACGGCAAACCGTTTAACAACGCCCAGGAAAGCGCAAACAGCACGCTCACCAGTATCCTCGGTAGGATGGCTGCATACGAAAACCGCCTCGTCACCTGGGACGAAATGATGGAAAAGAAACCCAAAATCGAAGCAAACCTCAACCTCCCGCCGGAAGGCATGGAGTTCCCCGGGTAGGTGCTTTTGTAGGCGCGGTCGTCTCGCCCGCGCCGTCCAGCCCGCAAGCTTCCAGCAACGGGCAGGGCGGCGGTGAATTATAGAGCGGAAAGACGGTGGCTTGTTGCGATCTCGTCGCTTCGTTCATTGAAAACAGGCCGTGTCTTTGACGGCGCGGGCGAGACGTCCGCGCCTACTTTTTGCAAAGGGTTTGCTCATGCTCAGTCCACACTCCGACGACGCCTACCGCCTTGCGCTCCCGGGTATCCTGATGAAAACGCTCTGCTACGGCGAGCGGACGTTGATGACCGAGTTCATCATGGATGCCGGCAGCCTGTTGCCCCTGCACTCGCACCCCTACGAACAAACCGGCTACCTCGTCAAAGGCCGCATCCGCCTCTCGATCGCCGGCGTCGATCACGACGTCCGCCCCGGCGACAGTTGGTGCATCGGAATGAATATCGAGCACGGCGCAACCATAATCGAGGACTCCGTGGCGGTCGAGGTCTTCTCGCCGCGCCGCGACGAATACATACCTGAGTGCCCGATTTCGTAAATGCGGCGACGTATGGAGTGCGGCAGCTTGCTGCCGCTTTTTAACATGCCTGGCTCTCCTTAAGGACAACGCCTCATTTGTGAGACAAGGCTTTTTCGTTGGAAAATCGGCAGCAAGCTGCCCACTCCAAATTGCGCTTCTAAAATGGCACAGGGAGGGACAACCATGGGAAAACTGACGCGGAGGCAGTTGCTCGGAACGATGCCGGCGGTGGCGCTGGCAGGCACGCTGGCCGGGAAAGCGGAGGCTGCGCACCTCGAGTCGAAGGCGCTGATGGGGATGGGCGTCGAGGACACGACGTCGGACGGCGGGCATCTCACAGTTCAGACGCCGGGCGCGATTGTCGATCTCGGCCGCGACGGCCTGCTGCGGGTCCGCCAGCGGATCGGTTCGGAACGCGACCTCATCCGGCTGCCGCTGGACGCCCATTTCGCCCCGTGGAAAATCGGCCGGCGCACGCCGTTTTGTTGCATCGTGCCGACGGCCGAACACGTCGAGGCGGCGCTCCGCAACGGGGTGCGGTTGTGGCGGCAAAGCTGGACGTGGCGCAAGTACCCCGAGGAACTGGCAAGGTTCGACCGCCAGTACTACAGCGCCATTAAGTAATCGGCCGACGATTGAAATGAAAAACGGGTGGAAATAGCCTGAGCGAAAAACGGCGCTTTTCGCGCCCACCGTCTCCCAGCCCCCTGCACTAGAGACCTTTGCGGGCTCGAAACAGCCTACTCTGCCAGGAGTTTCGCGTCCTTGTATTCGTCGTCCTGATTGACGTAGACGGCATCGAAAATTACAGGGACCTTCGGATTGAGGCAAAGCCAGGCACGCAGTTGTTCGGGATCTGCTTGCCCCCCGGCGGGTGCGTTCGCGCTCCAGACGGCGCCGCCTATGGAATCGCGGTGGAGCCCGCTGACGAGCCAGACACCGATCTTTTCCTTCAGGTCGGCAGGAGCGTTGCTGGGATCTGCTCCCTTTTCGAGCAAGAGCGCCACGGAAGGCGCGACACGCAGGTTTGGTACGGCGACTTCCGAGATGAGCTGAAGAATGTCGTTGAGGCTTCGGCCGTCTTTGGGGCTCATGCGGAGATGGACGGTAGTATTTGCGGCAGCGGCTTTGCCGCAGATTTGCTTGAGTGTGACGATGAACGACGCGCGCGTTTGTTCGGCGGTAAAGTTGGTTTCCGGCATTCTGTGTAGTGACAGGATGAGGTTGTCAGCATTTAGCAGGGGCATCTTTGCCAGGACGTTGTCGATCGCCGCCAGGCTTGCCGCGAATTCTTCCGGATCATTGTTGACAAGGCGCAGGTCGGGAAACAGATTGATGCCGGAGGTGAGGTCGACCCAGACGCGGACGTTCTGAATTCGCAGCCAGCCGGCTTCCTGCTTGAGGGCATCGGCCTCGCGGTCACGGAGGTAGCGCCAGTCGACTACAACGCCGTCAAAATGCTGGAAAAACGTGGGCCGCAACAGAATTTCTTCTTTGACGGCCCGCTGGCCGCGGAGCGGGAGAAGGCGGCCTTTGGGCGGAGCGGGCGGAACGGGACGCCGCGTTTCCACGACGTTTTCTTCGCGTACATTGACCCTGAAGATACGGACATTTCCTCCGGCGATGGTGGTCTCGGAGCTTTGGCCGAGGGCGGAGGTCTCGAACCCTTCTGGCATGTAGCCTACGGCTGATTTTTCCGACTGGTCGAGCGGTAGTTCCCGGATCGTTTCGATGGGACCGCAGTGGGAGACAATCTTGAACGGGCGCGGTTCGAGCGCGTTGTTGCAGACGCCGAGCGTGTATTCGCCAGCGCTTCGGCGGCACGTGACGAGGCTGAGTCCGTCGCCCACTTCGAACAGCATCTGTTCGCGGAGGAGTTGGTCGAGCTCTGCCCGCATAAAATTCGGCATGTGATAGGGTTTTTCGAGCGGCGCATCGACTACCGCGTGAATGGGGCCGGATGGACCGGTGTTTGTGAGGCCCCATTCGCTGGCGATGGCGATCACACGTCCCTTGCCGACTTTGACTTCGACGACCGCGGGGATGTCCTTGATAGACGCGAGAATGCGGGCGTCATCGCGAAACTCGAGGGAGACAAGCGAGAACGGCTCTGTCTCTCCAACGGCTTGGGCTTGTTCCTTATCGAAATGAATGGGGTTGCCAACGGCAAGGGGTGCTCCCGTAATTCCGTACCGAAGGTTTCCCGCGGTGGCGACCAGGCAGCCGCCGTTTTCGACGTACCCGCGCAGGTTGTCAAAGAGCTCGGCGGTTGGGGTGATCCCTCCAGCGAGAATGATCATAGGATACTGGTCGAGCACCCACCGCGGGGCGTCCGACAGCAGGCAATCCGCGATGTCGCCGTACGGCGTGGGCGAGATGAACCCGCGCTCGTCGTGGTAGTACGAAGCGTCCTGGTAGCCGGGGTAGATCAGATCGATGAGGTTGTCCGTGAGATAGTCGCCCATGTTGTAGGGAATGTTTCCCCAGACCCGGTAGACGTCGGAGGTGTACAGGTGGCGCGGGAACGTCCAGCCGGCGAAGAAATCCAGCATCAGGGCTACGGGCGCGTGCATGACGCCCGGTTCGCCATTGTCCCGGACCCATTGCTGGGCGGCTTGCTGGATTTTGCCGACGGGGCTGAGGTCAGGCCCGTCAAACCAACTGCTCTCGAATCCGACGAACACGCTGTTGTAAAGGATGTGGCTGTACAGCAGCCGCTTGAGGAGGCTCAGGCTTGTGCCCTTGGTTGGACCGTTGTCAGGTCCCGGCGCGCCGTAGGTTTTGTAGCCCCATCGATTCCACACCGAAGCGTTTCCGAACCAGGGCACGCCGTATTGCTTGCCGGCGCCCCGGATAAAGGCATAATAGACCTGGCTGTTGGGGAGGGCCTGGGCGGTCTCGGCGCCGATGAGGGAGTAGACGCCCTCTTTGAGCATATAGTGGCCGTAGTTGAGCGAGACGAGTACGGACATCCGGTTGCCGAGGTCGTCGCAGATCCTTTGGAAATGCCGCTGAAAATTGAGGTACTGCTCGCGGCGATCGTCGGAGATCGGGTACACCTGCGAGGCATAACCGCCGATGTAGCGCCCATCCTGCTCGCCCACGTCCATTCCCAGCCAATGGTCGCCGAGTTTTTCCTCGAGCAGTTGCAGGGCCGCGGCCGGCGGTTTGTACTGTTGCCAGTACCCGCCCGCACCTGATCCGGGTACATAGCCCCAGAGGTCGAACAAGAACAAGCCGCGTCTTTGGATCTCGTCGGCGAGGTCGCCGAGGTTTTTCGCGAAGATGATCGGGTAGGAGGGCCAGACGACGTTGCCGAGCTTGAAGGTCTTGGTATACTTGTCGAGTTCCTCGACGTAATTCTTGATTTCGTCGTTTTCGACGGTGAATCCGCGCAGGGCGACAAACTGCGTAGCGTTTCCGAAAATCTCCCAGGATGGCGGCTGGACGTGGCGCCGGGCATAATCGGGATGCTGGCGGGAATCCATAAGCCACGGGTAGACACGGTGCGGGGCGGTTTGGGCGGCGGCGGCGAACACGAACCCGAAGAGGAGGAGTATCGGTCCCAAGACAACGAGGCGTGGGGGCATGACGGTTCTCCTTGCTGAGGAAATTTAACCTCAAAAGACGCACATAACGCAAAGATCTCCGAAGCTCCGCCGCTCCATCGCCGGCGCCAAACACGGCCAACACGGCGCAACAACTCTCGAAAACGCCATTGCCGTCGAAGTCTTTTCCCCCGTCAGACCAGATTACCTCCCCCAAAAACACTGACCTGCCCACTCTTAACGTCCACTTTGTCCACCACGTCCACCACGTCCACTTTGTCCACAACAATCGTGTCCGCCTTGACACGGCCCGCCAAAAACCCCTACAATCAGATGAATGTAACGACCGTTAGGTAAGAGGCGGGATGGAAGACTCAAACAACGGGGCATCCACGGAGTGCAAGCTCCTCGAAAGCGCGCTGGCGCTTTTCTCGGAGAAAGGTTACGAGGGGACGAGCATCCGCGAAATCATCGAGCGCGCAGGCGTAACACGTCCCGTGCTTTACTATTATTTCAAGAACAAAGAAGACTTGTTTTGCCGGCTGGTCGAAACCAGTTTCGCCGAACTCGGCGCGGACCTCGACCGCGTGATCCAAGCGCCCGGCTCGTGCCGCTCGAAACTCCAATCCATCATGAGTGCTACCTTCGAGCGCGCCGAAAACTCCTTCGACGTCGTGCGGTTGCTCCTGCAGGCCGTGTTCGCAAGCCCCGCCGAAGGCTTGCGGCTGGATATGACGAAGTTAGTCGAGGGCCGTTTGGACCGCCTTGCCGCAGTCGTGCAGGAAGGGCTCGACGCGGGCGAATTGACCGGCGGCGATGCGCAATCGCTGGCCCTGGTTTTTGCCGGCATCATGGACATGCACATCATGGCCAAAATGCACCGGCCCCAAGCCGTCCTCACGCCGGATCTCGCCAATTATCTTGTGGACTTATTCATTCAGGGCGCCGGCGGTGGTGTAACCAACAAAATGCAATACGCGTTCCGGCCTGCGGTGGGCGCTCGCCCGTACAAAAACAACCTGGACGCAAAACAAAACCGGGTGGCTGAGAAATGAGAATCGTAGCTACGTTTGTCTTGTGCGGACTGATCATTGGCGGCGGATACGCCGTCTCGACCGTCGCGTCGCGCATCCGCGCCTCGCGGGCCCAGGCCGCTACCGCCACAGGACCCGCACACGAGCGCGTATCCTCCGTTAAGGTAATGATACTCAAGTCCTGCACCGTCGAAGACCGCCTGGTCCTGACCGGCGGCGTTCTCCCTTGGGAAGACATCCTGATCAGCGCCGAAACCGGCGGCAAAATCGACTGGCAGGGCGTCAAGGAAGGCGACCGGGTCGAGGCCGGCCAGGAATTGGTGCGCATTGATACGCGCCTGTTGAACGCCCACCTCGACCAGGCACGCGCCCAGGAAAAACTCGCCGCGCAGGAGTCGCACCGTATTCAGGCGCTCGCCGAAAAAGGCGTCGCGACCACGCAGGCGTCCGATAAAGTCGCCGCCGACAAAGAAATGGCCGCCGCAAACCTCCGGCTCGCTGAAATCCAGTTGCAGAAAAGCGCCGTCGCCGCACCCATACGCGGCATTGTCGACAAGCTGTTCAAAGACAAAGACGAGTTCGTCGACACCGGCATGCCGCTTGTCCGGCTCGTCCAAATGGACAAAGTCAAGGTCAGCGTCGGCGTGCCCGAACGCGAAGTCGGCAATTTCGCTCCCGACGCGCCTGCCGTCGTCACGCTCGACGCCATCGAAGGCCGCGAGTTCAACGGCTCGATCCACAAAATCGCCACCACCGCCGACCCGTCCACCCTCACGTTTGTCACCGAGATCGCCGTCGACAATCCCGACGGCGTCATCAAGCCCGGCATGGTTGCCCGCGTCCGGCTGGTCAGGCGCGTCTGCCCCGACTCCGTTACCGTCCCGATTTTCAGCGTCATGACCGTCGAGAACCAGCGGTTCGTCATGGTGGAAGACTCCGGTGTGGCCCGAGTTCGGCCAATCGAGATCGGCATCATTCAGGATGACATGGTCCAGGCGGTAACCGGCCTCAAGCCGGGCGACAGGCTGATCGTCTCCGGCCAGCGCGAGTTGATCGAAGGAGAGCCCGTTCAAGTTGCCGAGGTCACCAACTGATGCGGCTCAACCAACTGGCCATCAACCAGCGCGTCACCGTGGTCGTGTTTCTCTTTATCACGGCCCTGGGCGGCATCTACAGTTACATGTGGCTCCCGCGTGAGGCCGCGCCCGAAGTCATCGTGCCCCTGATCAGCGTCGTCACCAGCTATCGCGGCGTCTCGCCAGAAGACATCGAATCGCTCGTCACTATACCCATCGAGCGAAAACTCACTGGCATCAGCGGCGTCAAAGAAATCCGGTCCCGAAGCCTCGAAAGCGTATCCGTCGTCCTGATCGAGTTCGTCTCGAGCACCGACATCACCGGCGCGCTCCAAAAAGTCCGCGACAAAGTCGACCTCGCCCGACAGGACCTACCCCAGGAAGCCGAGGAGCCCGTCGTCAGTGAAATCAACATCTCTGAAATGCCCATCCTCATCATGTGTCTCACCGGCCCGATCGGCCCCGCTGCACTCAACAAAATCGCCGAAGACCTCGAAGACCGGTTCGAAGCCATCAAGGGCGTCCTCGATGTGGCCATCATCGGCGGGGTCGAACGCGAAATCGAGATCGAAGTCGATCCCGAGCGAGTCGCCCGATACGGCGTCTCCCTCTCCGAACTCGCCATGCTCACCCGGCTCGAAAACGTCAACACACCCAGCGGCGCCATGGAACTGGGCGAGGCCAAGTTCCTCATGCGCGTGCCCGGAGAGTTCAAAACCCCCGACGAACTCACCGGCCTCATCATTAAAGCCACCCCACAGGGTATCGTTTACCTCCGCGACATCGCCACCGTCCGCGACCGGTTCAAAGACCCCGTCACCTACTCCCGAATGGACGGCACGCCCGCCGTCACACTCACCCTCGCAAAGCGCACCGGCGAGAACATCATCGCCGTCGCCGACGAAGTCAACAAGGCACTCGATGAGATGCGAAAGAAGTTCCCGCCCGGCGTCGATGTCGCCATCACCATGGATTCCTCCGAGTTCGTCCGAGATATGGTGGCCGAACTCGAGAACGGCATGCTCAGCGGCCTCATCCTCGTGCTCGCCGTCATCATCCTGTCCATGGGAATCACCAACGCCATCTTCATCGCGCTCGCCATTCCCGTCTCGATGTGCATCACGCTGATCGTCTTGAAAATGACCGGCGTCACACTCAACATGGTCGTCCTCTACGGCCTGATCCTCGTCCTGGGCAACCTCGTCGACGTCAGCATCGTCGTCGTCGAAAACACCTACAGGCACATCCAGGAAGGAATGGGCCGGGTCGAGGCCGCGTACCGGGGCGCGTCCGAGGTCTCTTGGCCCATCATCGGCTCCACCCTGACGACCGTCGCCGGTTTCTTCCCGCTCCTGTTCTGGCCCGGCGTCATGGGCGATTTCATGTTCTACCTCCCCGAGACCGTTTCGATAGCTCTCCTGGCGTCGCTGTTCGTGGGCATGGTCGTCAACCCCGCACTCGCCGCCATGTGGATGCCCGCCGCTAAACTAAAACGCGACAAGGACGGCCATGTAAAAGTCAAGCGACACCCGATCCTTCGAGTCTACGGCCGAATCCTCCGGACGGCCCTCGAATGGCGGCTCGTCACAACCGTCCTCTTCCTCACGGTCGTCGCCACAATCTTAGTCGTATACGCCGCCGGCGCAAAGGTCGAGTTCATGCCGGACACCGAACCACAACACGCTTACGTCGATATCGACTGCCCCCAGGGTACAAAGCTCGATGCTTCCGACGCGTTTGTCCGCGAAATCGAGGCCCGAATTCAGCCCGAAAAGAAGAATGTCCTGAACTTCATCGCCAACGTCGGGTCCCACGGCGTCGAAATGTTCAGCCACGGAGACAGCACCACCAGCCATCAAAACCGCATCAACATCAATTTCCCCAAGCTCGAAAAATGCCCCGAGCGGCCAACCAAAGTCTTGAATAACATCCGTAACCTCGCCGGCCAGATTCCCGGCGCCGAAATCCGCGTCAAAAAACAAGAGGAAATGGGACCGCCCACCGGACCACCCATCAACATCGAAATCAGCGGCGACGATTTCGAGACCCTCGCCAAGCTCGCCATCGAAATCAAACGCAAAATCAAAGACGTACCCGGGCTCGTCGACCTCGACGACGACTACGACACCGGAAAGCCCGAAGTCCGCGTCAACGTCGACCGGCAGCGCGCATACCTCGCCGGCCTCAACACCCAATTCGTCGGCGCCACCGTCAAAGCCGCCATCAGCGGGCTCGAAGCCGGCGAATACCGCGAAGGCGACAAAGAGTACGACGTCATGGTCCGGTTCCCCAAGTGGTTCCGCGAAGACCTTCAAAACGTCGAAACCATGAACCTGATCAACCTGAAGGGAACCGCCATCCCGTTCTCCGCCGTGGCCAAGATCGAGCAGGGCGGCGGCCTGTCCCGCATCATGCGCATCAACCGCAAACGCACCCTAACCGTGTTCGGCGAAGCCGAAGGAATGGAAGCCCCGCGGGTCCTCAAACTCGTGCAGGAAAAACTCAAAGACTTCCCGCTCCCCGCCGGCTACTCGATCTCGTACACGGGCGAAAATGAAGATTTCGTCGAGGCCAAGGACTTTCTCAGCAAGGCGTTTCTTGTGGCGTTGCTGCTGGTGACGCTGGTGATGGTGGCGGAATTCAACAGCCTGATGCAGCCGCTCATCATCATGACAACCGTCGTGCTCAGCGTGGCCGGCGTACTGTTCGCCCTGCTCGTATTCGACATGCCGTTCGACGTCCTCATGACGGGCATCGCATGCATCAGCCTCGCAGGCGTCGTCGTCAATAATGGCATCGTCCTGCTCGATTTCATCAACGTCAAGCGCGCCCAAGGCATGCCGTCCATCGACGCCATCGTCGAAGGCGCTGCCACACGGTTCCGGCCCGTCATGCTCACCGCCATAACCACCGTCATCGGCCTCGTTCCCATGGCCATTGGCGTCAGCTTCAATTTCCGCGACTGGACTTGGACCATCGGCGGGGAGAGCAGCCAGTGGTGGGGGCCCATGGCCATCGCCGTCATCGTCGGCCTCCTCTTCGCCACGCTGCTCACCCTCTTCGTCGTTCCGACCCTCTACAGCTACTACGACAGCGCCAAAGGCTTCTTCGGCTCCAGACGCCGCCAAGACCAGAACCACGAGGCCCCCGCCGCACCGTGAACCTGCGCCGACTCCTTCTTGCCGTGGTGATGTACGTTGCGCTGGCAGCGGCCGCGATCTGCGCAATATACTCCGAGCTGGCGGATTTTCGCGGCAGGGTGGCCGTCAGGCTTGGGCGGGAGGAGAATATCGCCGTCGCACCGGCTATCGTCCAACCGCGGTTTGAAACGCCAAACACGGCGTGGAACGTCCCGCCCCGGCTCATCCCGTTCAACGATCCCGATACCGCCTGGAAAGCCCTTCCCAAATCCGAAAATTACCGCGTGGCACGCCTCCCATTTTCAGTCAGAGTCGACAAGATTAATGTCATTTCCGCACCGCCGCCCCGGCACTTCCTCGCCAGTAACGGAACCGAGCCCACAGGGCTGATCGAAATCCAGCAGGGCGGCGACGTGCACATAGGCAACGCTCAGTTCAAAGTTGCACGCATAGGCCCGTGGTCCGGCCTGATGAGAGACCCTCAGGGTGTGCCCATGGCCGCTGTCACGCTGACCAGCGGCGGTCCCAACGCCCCCGCGCAAACCACCCTCTTCCTCGCCTCCGGCATCTGGCAGACAACGCCAGGCGGGGCGGCTGTATATTTCGCCTGGCACCCCGGCGACGCCGAAGCCGCGCGATCCGCCGCCGCTGCGCCGCCGCCAGGGCTGGAATCGGCGCGGTGGGGCGTAATCGACCGCGGCGCAATCAACTGGTTTCGGTCCTTCGCGCCGGGAACCGGCGCCCGTCTGTCCAGCGGCGAAGACGTCACACTGGTCGCGTTCGACGAAAAAATCCCCGCCGTCGCCGTCGAGATTCAACGCGGCGCGACCAAACGCGTGGTGTCCGTGGCTGCCAACGAAATCACCGACGGCGTGCCGGTCCGGTTCGAATATCCAACGCTGGCCCCGCTCGTCTTCATGGTGCACGCATGGGAAGACGGCCGGGCTCTGGTCGCAGCATACGAAAACCGACAGCCGGCCGGGCAAGAAGAGTTGCAACAGGGCCGGTCGTTTCATCCCGCAGCCGCCCCACTCAACCTGCGCATCGATGACGTCCTGTCCAGCGCCGTGCCCGTTCCCGAATCCGAATCCAACCTCTGGGCCGCAGTCCTGAAATCGGAGTCCGGCGAAGAAATCACCCTGCGCCAGGGCGAGGCAAAACGCTTTGACGATTTGCTCGTCGAATACGTCCGGCTGTTTCCGCCGCGCGTGGTCAACTACATCCTCACCATTGACGGCGCCCGGCAAGCCACGCTGAAACCCGGCCAGTCCGTGCGAATTGGCGACTGGCGCCTGCGCCAGGCCGAAAACGAGTGCGACCCAAACACCGTCGCCGTACTCGCCGCCCAATTCACCCCGGGACGAACACTCGCCACCATCTTCGCCGCCCTCGCCCTCACCGCCCTCCTCTTGCGTCTTGCCGATTACGCCTTGCGCATTTCGAAACGCCGGGCCGACCGCCGCATCTAAAACCGCCGCCCCTCGTCGCTTCAGTTCATATAGGTCTATACGTCCTATTCTCCTGCTTCTCAAGCCCCGCCCCTCCACGCCTTCCCTTTCTACTTCATTTGTCATTTGTCATTTGTCCTTTCTTTTGGTTAATCCGCCCTTCTTCGCCTATAATTCCTCTAGTATTCTTCCGGGAGTCTTTTCGTGAGCGTGGAACCTGAGTCTGAATCTACCGGAAATGCCGAACTCGACAAGCGGCTGACCCAGCCCATCCTCCGCGGCGACGTCGGCATCGACACCGCACAGGTCTGGATAAGCGCGTTCCTTATTTGCATCGTCGGCATCATCGGCTGGTCGAGCAGCCTGCGGGTCCCATTCCAAGCCCTCGACCAGCAACTCGTCCGCGACAACCTCCCCCTCCATTCCCTCGTCACACTGCCCAACGCCGCCATCGACGGCGCGCCTCAGCCCCTCGCGTTGTTCACCCTGGCGCTGAACTGGGCCGTCGCGCCCGGCTCACCCGGCCTCATGCGGTTCACGTCGCTCCTGCTCCACCTTGCCAACGGCCTCCTGGTTTTCCTCGTGTGCCGCCGCCTCATGCCCAAATCCGCGCCCGTCGTCGCCATGATCGCCGGCATGCTATTCGTCCTCCACCCGCTCGCAAGCGAATCCATCCTCTACGTCATCGGCCGCGGCCCCGTACTCGCCACTACCCTGTCACTCGCCTCGATCCTGCTTTTCATCTGCGCCGTCACCGACGAAACCGGCCTCGGAACCGGCGCGCTCGTTGCCTCCGTGTTCTTCTTCATTTTTGCCGCCCTGGCCGATTCCTCCTCCGCCGTCATCCCGGCCATCCTGCTCGCAACACACTGGTGCCTTGCTGATCGCGCACGCGCGCCGTGGCGCATACACGCCCCCTACTGGGCCGCCCTGCTGGCACTCGCCGTCTACGCCGCCGTTCAACACGGCTTGCCCGGGCCCGGAAACCTCCCCGCCCTCTTCGCCCAATACGCCCGCATGTCTTTCGCTCCCTACGGGCTCTCAATCGTTCACGATGCGCCCGCAATCCACTTGTTCATCGGCATTGCTGTGCTGGCGCTCGCGATCCTCATAACAGCAGCAATGATGTCCCGACGCTCCGTCGGCGGCCTCGCCGTGCTCTGGTTGGTGTTGGGCCTGGCATACGCCGCTTGGCACGGCCCCGCCGTTGTCGAACGCAGAGCCTACTTCGCCCTCACCGGGCTCGCCCTCCTCGCCCCGTGGCTCTACGAGTTCGTCCAACCCGGGCTCCGCCCCGTCGCCGGCATCGCCGCGGCCGCGCTCGTCCTCGCCTCTGGCGTCGCGTCGTACATGCGCACAACCGCCTGGCGAAGCGAGTTCGACCTGTGGCAGGACGCAGAAATCAAAGCGCCCATCTCCCCCGCCCCGCCCGCCGAACTCGGCAGATTGTTCGCCGCGCAGGCGCAGCAGTCCCAAAACATCCAGCTTGCCGCTGAAGCCGAATCGCGACTCCGCGACGCCATCCGCCGCGACCACTCGAACGTCGAGCCCAAACTCTGGCTCGCCGCCGCGCTTCAGGTGCAGGGAAAGACGGATCAATCACTGCAGGCCTTGTTCGATGTGCTCCGGATCGATCTCAACAACAGAGACGCCGCGCTCGCCGCCGCAAATCTCTTGTTCGACACCAGTTCAAATAAGCCCGGCGCGAATTGCACCCTCGCCGAGGCCGTCGACCTTTACCGCAAAGCCGATGCCGGTTCACCGCTCGACGCACCGGCACTCGCTCGCCTCGGCGCCGGACTGTCGCAGTTCGGCCATCTCGAACCCGCCGAAGCCGCACTCAAACGCGCCGCCGCACTCGATCCTGCCAACCAGACCCTCGCTCAATCGCTGAAAAACATCGGCGACGCCCGCAAACTAAGCGCCGCGACCGAGCAGCAGGCCGTGGCCCTGCTCAAGAAAAACCCCACCGATCCAAACGGCCTCAAACTCGTCGCGCGAGCACAAGCCCTCCGCGGCAACCAACTCGCCGCGTCCTACTCGCTCGACGCCGTCTGGCAAACCGGCGCCGCCGATTTCACAACATGGGTCCTCACCGGTTTCGTCTGGGCACGGCTCGACGCGATGGACAACTTCGTTCGCGGCCACCCCGTCCCCCCGGCAAAACCCGCCGATAAACCGTTCGCCTGGGCTGAACTCGCAAAAGCCTGCGCCGAATCGGGCATGTGGGACGCCGCCGAATCGTACCTGCGCAGCCAGCCCGCCCGCGACGAACAACCCACTAACCCCCTGCTCATCCTCGCCGATATCGCCCAGCAACTAAACCAACCCCAGCGCGCACAACAATACAATAAGAGTCTGGAGTCCGGAGACCGGAGTCCACAGTAAAAGACGCGAGCAAAACGCGCGCGCGCGCGGCTTGAAGTTTGGCGCATGGGGCGCTTCTGATCGAGGATAGGCAATTGAGACCTTTTGGATCCTTGAACCATTCACTCGCGCTGTTGGGACGCCCCCTGCCGCGTTTCTCAGCGCCGCACTTTAGTGTGCCGCTGTCGGGGACGGTGTCCCCATCTGAAATTTCAAATCTCAAATCTCAAATTGTCCACCACGTCCACCACGTCCACCCTGTCCACAATGTCCACAGTGTCCACAAAACATGCACCTCGCCTCGACTCCTGATCTCGACCTTGCTCCTGCCGCTGAATCCGCAATCCCTAATCCGAAATCCGAAATCGAAAGGGTCCGGCCAATAATGGAACACGTCCTCCTCACCATCGAACAGTTCGCGCTCGCAACCCTCCTCTCTGGCGCAATCGGCCTCGAACGGCAGCGAAAAGCCCGTGGCGCCGGGCTGCGCACACACATCCTCGTCTGCCTCGGAAGCACTCTCCTCATGGTCGTCTCCAGAGTCCTCGTCGGTGGAACCGGGCTTTCCGATCAGTCCGCCCGGCTCGCCGCAGGCATCATCACCGGAATCGGATTCCTCGGCGCAGGAACCATACTCACCGTCGGCGGCGAACAACGCGGCCTCACCACCGCCGCCATGGTTTGGTTCGTCGCCGCACTCGGTATCGCCATCGGCGCCGGCCTCGAACTTATCGCCGTACTCGCAACCGTCTTCGCGCTCGCCGTCGTCATCAGCCTCGAATACGTCGAAGCCCTTCTGCCCCAAAAAGAACGCGTCTCCCTATCCATAACCATCCGCCAACGCTTCCAAGTAGCCCACGAAGTCGAGCGCCTTATCGCCGAACGTGGGTTCACCATCATCGGCTCCCGCGTCAGAACACTCGAAGGCGGCGCAAGAACCGAAATGGATTTCGAACTCGCTTCCATCGAACAGCCCGATATGGAGCAGCTTGCGGAAGCCCTCCTCGCCCGCTATCCTGACGCCGAAATGGTATCCGTCAGGCGTTAACACAGTCGGCGCTTTTTGGAGTGCGGCCGCTCTTAGCGCGGCCGCACTCCATACGAAACGCACAACGAGCACTTAGCGGGAGGGTAGACGATGGCCATGATGTTTGCATTGCTGGCGTGTGTCGGCGCCCAACCCGATTCCTACCTCCTCCGCGTCGACCACGCTCTCCAACTCTGCGCACAGGACATC
>JAPLKX010000553.1 GCA_026387845.1 Candidatus Hydrogenedentota bacterium
AAGGCGGACGTGGACAAGATCATCGCAACCGCCAACGCGATCGAGCCGCGGCTTACGGAAATCGTGGCCGGGTCTGTGGAGAGCATGGAAGTTTAGGCGGGAAACAGCTTTACGGAAAACGGGAACTCACTTATGCTATAGTTTAATGAACTTGGCCGAACTTGCGTGTCATATCCGCACTCATACTCGGGAGAAAAACTTTTATGACAGTAAAGATCATTCGCGTTTTATTTGTGCTCGCTTGTGTCCTGATGGGCGTCATCTGGGCCCGATACATCGTCGGCGAAATCAATGACACGAGCCCGATCCATGCCAGTGAGCTGCCCTGGCAGATTGTCGGCGGGATTGCCGGGCTCGTCCTGGCCGTGATTGTGCTGGGTTTGCTCACTTTTGTCACACAGGAAATGTTCGAGAAGATCTCGCCTGCCTTGGTGGCCATTGCGCTGGCGATGATGATGGGCTGGGCGGTGAGCAAGTACATCTTGTCATGGTGGCCCAGCGCCGAACCAAACGTTCAGGTATTCCTGATGGTGAGCCTGGTATTGGTTTTCGGTTTCACCGGAATCACTCTGGGCCTGACGCGGGCGTCGAACTGGGAGTCGCTGATCCGCGCCGTCCACAAGCGCACCGGCGAGTATGGCAGCCCCAAAGTCATTGACACCAGCGTCATCATCGACGGCCGGATTGCCGACATCTGCGACAGCGGCTTTTTGGACGGCATGTTGATTGTGCCGCGGTTTGTGCTGGGCGAGTTGCAAAACATCGCCGACTCGCCCGAAGTCCTCCGCAGGGCTAAGGGCCGGCGCGGCCTCGACATTCTCCGCGCGATGCAGGGCAAAACTGACAAGACCAATGTCGTGATTGTCGAGGATGACTACCCCGATATCCGCGACGTAGACTCCAAGCTGCTGAAGCTGGCCCGCGAGTACGCCGCCAAGATCATCACCAACGATTACAACCTCAACAAAGTGGCGCAGATTGAAGGCGTGGCTGTCCTGAATATCAACGACCTCGCCAATGCGCTCAAACCCGCCGTGCTGCCCGACGAACAGATGGAAGTCAAAATCATTAAGGAAGGCAAGGAAGCCTTCCAGGGTGTGGGATACCTGGATGACGGGACGATGGTTGTCGTGGACGGCGGGCGCGAGCATGTCGGGCGGAACGTGTCGGTAATTGTGACGAGCGTGCTGCAGACGGCCGCCGGCAGAATGATTTTTGGCAAGCTGAGCGGCGTTACGTCGTGAAGACCCGGCTGCTGGTGGCAGCGGGCGGCATGGGCACGCGCCTGGGATTGGGCGGGCCCAAAGCGCTGGTGGAGATCGCCGGCAAACCGATGCTGGTGCGGACCCTCGAACGGTTCGCCGGGCTCGGGTTAGTGGACGGCGCCGTGATAGTTGTCCCCGGCGGGTACGAACCTGCTTTTGAACAGGCGTTGACTTCGGCATTTCCATCTTCGCGATTCACCCTCGTACCCGGCGGCGCCGAACGTCAGATCTCCGTGAGCAACGGATTGGAGAAACTCGATGCCGGCGCGGAAATCGTCGTGATCCACGACGCGGCGCGGCCGTTTGTGACTGAGACTTCGATACGCGCCTCGATCGAATCCGCGGAGGCCGACGGCGCGTCTACGGAGGCCATTCCGAGCAACGACACGATACTCCAGGGTGATTCAAACGCCTACCTGGTCGACACGCCGGACCGGCAGGCGCTGTGGGCGTGCCAGACACCGCAGACGTTTCAGGTAGACGTGATCCGGCGGGCGCACGAGTCGGCGCGGCGTGACGGATACCTCGGCACCGATGACGCGTCGCTGGTGCAACGGGCAGGGGGCCGGGTGAAACTCGTGATGGGCTCGCCGCTGAATTTCAAGATCACCACGCCGACCGACCTCGCCCTGGCCGAGTGCGTGGTGAGGGAGGGGCTCGCGTAAAATGCGGATCGGCATTGGGTACGACCTGCACCGGCTCGTCGAGGGCAGGCCGTTGATCCTCGGCGGCGTGAGAATCCCGTTCGAGAAAGGCCTCGATGGCCACTCTGACGCCGACGCGCTGGCCCATGCCGTCATTGACGCGCTGCTTGGAGCGGCGGGACTCGGCAACATCGGGCGAATGTTCCCCGACAACGACCCACAGTTCAAAGACGCCGACAGCCTCGGTTTGCTCGAGCAGGCCGCGCGGGCGGTGGGGGAGAAGGGCTACAGCGTGGTCAATGTCGACACCAACGTCATCGCGCAGGCGCCCAAACTCAACTCGTACCTCGATCAGATGCGCGACAACCTGGCGGCCCGGCTGAGAGTGTCGCCCTGGCAGGTCTCCATAAAAGCAAAAACCAACGAAAGCGTTGGCCCGGAAGGCAGGGGAGAGGCCATCAGCGTACAGGCCGTGGCCCTGCTTGATACCGCCCGTTGAATCCACAATGTCCACTGTGTCCACAACGTCCACTATGTCCATGGTACAGGGCCACGCCTTGACATGAAAAAAGAGCGGTTAGACATCCTGGTGCAGCGCCTCGCCGGCGTGACGCGGTCTAAAGCTCAGGGGCTGATCCTCACGCGCAACGTCGTCGGCCCCGATGGCGAGGTGCTCGACAAGCCCGGCGTGCGCCTGCCCGACGACACCCCGATCGAGATCCTCGGTGAGCAGCCGTACGTCAGCCGCGGCGGCCAAAAGCTCGAAGCCGCGCTGGACGGCTTCAAGCTCGATGTATCTGGCGTGGTGGCGATTGACGTGGGGGCGTCGACCGGCGGGTTCACAGACTGCCTGCTGCAACGCGGGGCGGCCCGCGTCTACGCCGTTGACGTGGGGTATGGCCAGCTTGCGTGGAAGCTGCGGCAGGATGCGCGCGTTGTCGTCATGGAACGAACCAACATCCGCTCGCTAACGCCCGGCCAGATGCCCGAGCGGCCCAACTTCTTCACCATCGACTGCTCGTTTATCTCATTGCGGCTCGTGCTCCCACCGTTGAAGGCGCTCCTCGCCGAAAAAGCCGAGGGCGTGGCACTCATCAAACCGCAGTTCGAGGCCGGCAAGGAATTGGTCGGCAAAGGCGGCGTGGTCCGCGACGCAGACATACACGAGCGTGTTGTTGCAGACGTGACAGAAGCCGCCCGCGAACTCGGATTCGAGCCAGCCGGTGTGATACCCTCTCCCCTGATAGGTCCCGCGGGAAACCGGGAATTTTTGGTTTACCTGCGCCTGCGAAACTGAGGTTGTAATCTGCTGATATAATCTGCTCCGGTGCGATGGTGTGCGAGACGAGGAAATCATTGCCATGCGCGAGGAAATGCTGCAGTCCATCACCGACAGTCTCGTAGACGAACTGCACCCGGAAGAAGTAATTCTTTTCGGTTCTCGCGCTGCAGGTACGGACAAGCCGGAGTCTGATATCGACCTTCTTGTGGTGCTGCCCGATTCAGAAGAGACGCGGCGGCACCGGCGGCGGCTGACAGGCCGTGCCTACCGGCGTTTGGCATCCTATCCCGTGGCCAAAGACATCCTCGTTTACAGCCGTTCGGAGGTTGAACACTGGCGGCACGTCCCAGGGCACATTATCGCAAGGGGATTGAGTGAAGGCAGGCAGTTGTATGGCGGGGGCATGGGTGGGAACCAGTAGATGCTGGAATTGTTGCGTATACAGAACTACGCGTTGATTGATGACCTCGAGGTCGAGTTGACGGCGGGGTTCAACGTCCTTACGGGCGAGACCGGGGCCGGCAAATCCATCATCGTTGGCGCGCTCAACCTCGTGCTTGGCGGCCGGGCTTCGAACGAAACCGTCCGCGACGGCACACGCCAGGCCAAGGTCGACGCCGTATTCAGGATCCCAAAGCCGCCCAGGCGCCTGGCCGGCCTGCTCCGGGACAACGACATCCTGCTGCAGGACGGCGAGTTGATCCTGTCGCGGGTGGTGACGTCAGAAGGCAGGAGCCGGGCGTATGTGTGCGGCAGCGTGGTGCCCGTATCCGTGCTGGCGGCTGTCGGCGACGAACTGGTCGACATCCACGGCCAGCACGAGCACCAGTCGCTGCTCAAACCCGACCGCCAACTCGATTTGCTCGATTCGTTTGCCGGCACGGACGCCCTGGCGGCCGAAGTGGGGGAGTCGGTCACCCGGCTTAGGGCGCTGGACAAGGCCGTAGCCGAGCTCGAGACCGACGACCGGGAGCGGGCGCGCCGCGTCGAGTTCCTGAAATACGAAGTGGGGGAGATCGACGCCGCCAGCCTCGAGCCCGGCGAGGAGGAAGAGGCCAAGAGCCGCCGAAACCTTATCGCCAATGCGGAGCAGGTGTTCAACCTGGCTTCCCACGCCCGGGCCGTCCTGTACGACGGCGAGGAGATGCCGGCGGTGTCGGCCCTCGACGCCGCCCTGGCCGACCTCGAACAGTTGGCCGAAATCGACGAGCGGTTCCGCACCCTTGGCGACGAGGTAAAAGGCGCGCGCGTGGCCGTCGAAGAAGCCTCCGCCGAGATACGCGGCATGACGGACGGCCTCGAGTTCGACCCGCAAGAACTGGAGCGGCTCAGCGCGCGGCTCGCCCTCATCAGCGACCTCAAACGCAAGTTCGGCTCGACGATCGACGCCATCCTCGAGTACCGGGACCGTGCCGCAGCCGAGATCGATGCATATGCCGCCAGGGACCAGCGGCTGGCCCAAATGCAGGCGGAGCGAAAAGCGACCCTGGAGCAGGCGTTGAAATCGGCCCGCGCCCTTTCCGAAAAGCGCAAAACGGCCGCCAGGAAGCTCGATAAACTCGTCACAACCGCCCTGCACGAGCTTGGAATGAAAGGTGGGGCGTTTGAAACGTCTTTTGCCGGAGGCGATCTCGGCTCGACGGGCGTCGACCAGGTCGAATTCATGCTGGCCGCCAACCCCGGCGAAAAAGTCAAGCCGCTGCGGCTGGTAGCTTCCGGTGGCGAGATCAGCAGGATCATGCTGGCATTGAAAGCCGTGTTCGCCGAGGCCGACAAAATCCCAACGCTCATTTTCGACGAAATCGATGCGGGAGTGGGGGGGCACATCGCCCGAAATGTCGCCGCGAAAATCCGACAGCTTGCCCGTACCCACCAAACCGTCTGCATTACGCACATCGCCCAGATCGCCGCACTCGCTGAATCCCATTATCATGTCATGAAAACGACCCAAAAGAACCGGAGCGCGACCAGCGTTGTCCGGATGGACGAAAAGGACCGTATCGAAGAACTGGCGCGCCTGCTGGACGGCTCGCTGTCGGATGTCAGCATTCAGCACGCCCGGGCGCTGTTATCGAGCGGCTAACGAAACGTGGTATTGTGGTGCGGGCGTCCCGCCTGCAAAAGTTGTAGCGCAGGCGTCTCGCCTGCCGGGTAAGTTATGGAATAACAGCAGGTTAAGGAGTAGAAGGCAGCATGAAGATCACGTCGTACGGCGCCGCGGGGGGCGTCACTGGAAGCAAACATCTGCTGGAAATCAATGGCTACCGAATCCTCCTGGACTGCGGCATGTTTCAAGGGCGCCGGCAGGAGGCCGACGTCAAGAACCGCCACCTCGGATTCGAAGCCCGCAGCGTCAACGCCACAATCCTCAGCCACGCCCATATCGACCACAGCGGGCTGCTCCCCGTGCTCGACCGCAATGGCTACAACGCGTTTATTTATTCAACCTGCGCCACCAGAGACCTCTGCAGCATCATGCTCAAAGACAGCGCCCATATCCAAGCGAGGGACGCCGAATGGTTATCCAAGAAGAACCGGACGTTTGTCCCGCCTCTTTACCAAGACATTGATGTACAAGAAGTTATGAAGCGATTCAAGTGTACTCCGTACGGTGGTCGTTTCGAAGTTGTTCCAGGCATTCACGCCACGTTTCAGGACGCCGGCCACGTGCTGGGGTCCGCTATTGTCTGCGTCGAATATGCGGAAAACGGGTCTACGAAACGACTTATATTCAGCGGCGACCTCGGCAGAAAGAATGCGCCCATACTGCAGGACCCGTGGCAGCCTGACGCGGCCGATACGGTCAT
>JAPLKX010000166.1 GCA_026387845.1 Candidatus Hydrogenedentota bacterium
ACCCGCCCCAACGTTGTCACCTACAACACGCTCCTAAAGCTGCCAAAGACGTACGAGCAGGGTTGCGGCGTTATCGAGTTGATGCAAGCAGCCGAAATCTCCCCCGATCTTGTCACCTACAACACGCTCCTAAACCTGGCGGCGACGTACGAGCAGGGTTGCGGCGTTATCGAGTTGATGAATGCCGCCGAAACCCGCCCCAACGTTGTCACCTACACCACGCTCCTTAACCTGGCGGCGACGTACAAGCAGGGTTGCGGCGTTATCGAGTTGATGCAAGCAGCCGAAATCTCCCCCGATCTTGTCACCTACAACACGCTCCTAAAGCTGCCAAAGACGTACGAGCAGGATTGCGGCGTTATCGAATCGATGAAGGCAGCCGGAATCCCACCCAACCTTGTCACCTACAGCACGCTCTTCTCGAAGGATCTGTCGGGAGTCACAGCACGAGAGCTTGTCGGGTGGTACCTCGAGCAGCAATACTGTCCGGCGGCGCCCATGAGTGCAGCAATTGCGAACTACCGAAAGAAAAGGCTAATAAATGAGTCGCTTTGCCTGTGTATGTACTATCCGCATCTCGAAGCGGCGCGGAAGGTTATACGGAAGAACCGGGAAGCTGCCCTTAGCTACTTCCTGCTCATGGCAGAGAATGAAGCCGACCGTCCGCAGGCCACTTATGCGCTGGGCGTTACGTATGAAGAACTTGGTCGGTATCGGGAGGCGCTGGCATATATGCGCGAGGCCCATTCTATGGCTGATGAGGGGCCGCGGAAGATGGCTCTGGAGCAGGTCATCAAAAAGCTAAGTAAAAAGCTGGGAACCGTTTAAGAGATGGGGGAAATTCCGGGACCGACTACTTACCTGGGGTTATTTTCTCCTTTGCTGCATTTGGCCGGCCGCACTTTTTCAATTACGAATTACCAATTATGAATACCGATTTGAGAATTACGGGGGTTGAAAGATCAAGACCGACAATCTGATTCAGCAGAAGAGCTATGCTTTTGCGGTGCGGATTGTGAAAATGTGCCAGTTCCTGGTCGAGACGAAGAGGGAGTTTGTGCTGTCGAAGCAAGTGTTGCGGAGTGGGACCAGCATTGGCGCTAACGTCGAAGAGGCGATTGCCGGCCAGTCCAAGGCCGATTTTCTCTCAAAGATGTCTATCGCCTACAAAGAAGCCCGTGAAACCTGCTCTGGCTGCGTCTGCTCAAAGACACCGGCTATTTGACCGAAGCGGAATTCGGTTCGATCTACGGCGAAGCCGACGAACTCTGCCGCATCATCTCCAAAATCCTGACAACGAGCAAACGCAATTAAGAATTAAGAATTACGAATTACGAATTACGAATTACGAATTACGAATTACGAATTACGAATTACGAATTACGAATTACGAATTACGAATTACGAATTACGAATTACGAATTACGAATTACGAATTACGAATTACGAATTACGAACGAATTACGAATTACGAATTACGAATTACGAATTACGAATTACGAATTACGAATTACGAATTACGAATTATAAAAACGAATTACGAATTGGCCAAGGCTTCACGAATAGTTCGCAATTGCCAATTCGTAATTCGTAATTCGTAATTCTTAATTCTTAATTAGTTCGAATACGCCCGCTCCGCCCATACCGCCGCCGATGCACATGGTGACGACCCCGTATTTCACGTTGCGGGCTTTCATCTCGTGCAGGATTTGGGTGGTGAGTTTGGAGCCGGTGCAGCCGAGCGGGTGGCCGAGCGCGATAGCGCCGCCGTTGACGTTGACTCGTTTCGGATCGAGGTTGAGGTCGCGGATCACCAGCAGGCACTGGGACGCGAACGCTTCGTTATTCTCAAACAGCCCGACGTCGGATACTTTGATGCCGGACAGCGCGCACGCCTTCGGAATCGCCTCGAGCTGGGCGGGGCCGAGGTAGATGGGCGAGCCCGCCGCGATGTTATAGCCGAGGAACTTGCCCAGTGGCTTTGCCCCGGTCTCTTTCACTGCCTTCTCGCTCATCAGGACCACGGCGGCGGCGCCGTCGCTGGTCTGACTCGAGTTCCCGGCGGTGCAGAACCCGGTTTTGGCGGCGAACGCCGGCTTGAGCTTGGCCAGCCCTTCGAGCGTGGTGTCCCGTCGCGGGCCTTCGTCGGTGTCGAAAATGATGGACTTGCCGTTGCCGGTAGGCACTTCGAGCGGGACGATCTGGCTCTTGAACTTCCCGGCATCGATGGCGGCGAGTGCTTTTTGGACGCTGTTATACGCCCACTCATCCATCTGTTCGCGGGTGATCTTGAAATCCCGGGCCACGTTGTCGCCGCAGTTGCCCATGTTGATGTACGCTTCCGGATGCTCGGCGGACAGCCAGGGGTTGGGCGCGAACTTCGTGCCCGCCATCCCGATCAAGCTCATCGTCTCCACGCCGCCCGCGATCCCGATGTCGAACAGGCCCGCCCGGATCTTCGACGAAATGATCGCGATCGACTCGAGTCCCGACGAGCAGAACCGGTTGACCGTGAGCGCCGGCACCGTGTCCGGGAAACCCGCGCGAAGCACGATCAGCCGCGCCATGTTCATGCCCTGTTCCGCCTCGGGATAGGCGCAGCCGATGGTCACGTCTTCTATTTTTTCAGCGGGGATCCCGGCTCGGGCGACCGCTTCTTTCAGGACGGCCGCGCCCATGTCTTCTGGCCGGAAATTGGCGAGGGTGCGCTTGGCTTTTCCCACCGCCGTGCGAACCGCAGATACCACGTATACGTCACGCATGTTAGTTAACCTCCCTTTTGGAATCGGCGCGCGCGAAGCGCGTCGGAAGTTTCGTCCTTTTCAGCCACCACAGGTTCCACTCCACCGTCCACCGGCCACCGGCCACCAATGTTAGTTGCGCAAAGGTTTGCCCGTCATCAGCATGTTCTGGATCCGATCCTGCGACTTTTCCATCCCGCACAACGACAGGAAGGCTTCCGCCTCGAGATCCAGCACGTCCTGTTCGGACATCTTGGTTCCGGGCATCCGGTCGCCGCCCGTAAGGACATTGGCGACTTTCATGGCAATGGTGGCGTCATGCTCGGACGCGAAGCCCCCTGATTTCAGGTTGTAAAGGGCCGCGCGGAACACCGCCCGCGCCGGTTCGCCCAGCGCGGTGAGGACGGCCGGCTTCGGCGGATTGTACCCCGCGACAACGAGGCCGCGGCACACGTCCTTGGCGCGTTTGATCTGCTGATCCCAGTTGACGCAGATCAGGTCGTTCTCGGTGAAATACCCGAGGTCGACCAACTCCGGGCCGCTCGTGCTTACTTTGGCCATCGCGATGCTCTCGAACGCCCGGCGAAGGTATGGGAACGGCGTGCTCTCCGCCACGCACTCCGGCGCAAACGCCAACGACCGGCGCAGCATCTCTTTTGTGCCGCCCCCCGCCGGAATCAGACCAACGCCCGCCTCGACCAGACCGCCGTACGTCTCCGAGGCGATCACCGCCTTGGAGCAGTGCTGCGACACCTCGATGCCGCCGCCCAACGTGAAATGGTGCGGCGCCGAGACCACCGGCCCGCGGCAGTACCGCATCGCCATGTTGGCGCTCTGGAACCCGCCGATCATCTTGCGGACCCCTTCCCAGTTGTTCTGCTTAATGTCGGCCAGGATGATCATAAGGTTCGCGCCCGCGGAGAAATGCGGACCCTGGTTGCCCACCACCATCCCGTCAAACTGCCCCTCGTTGACCAGCCGCACGCCCTCGGACAGAATCGCGATCAGATCCGCGCCGATCGCGTTCATTTTGCAGTGGAACTCGGCGCACAGGATGCCGTCACCAATGTCCATCAGGCTGGCGTCGCTGTTCTCCTTGACGACCTTCTTGTTCTGCTTGACAATGTCGAGCCGGATCACGTTCGGGTCCTGCTGGACCAGCTTGTACCCCTTCGACGCGAGGTCAAAATACATCTGGCCCTTGGGGCTGTCCTTGTAGAACGACTCGGCCCCGGCCTTTTTCATGGCCACGGCAATCGCCGGCAGCTTCAGCCCGTCCGCTTCCATCCGGTCGCATACGCACTTGAATCCCAGGATGTCCCACACCTCGAACACGCCTTTTTCCCAGGCGAACCCCCACTTCAGCGAGTTGTCGATGTTGACGATGTCGTCGGCGATCTCCGGTATCCTGTTGGCCGAATAGACGGCCATGTTCGCGAACAGTTTCCACACGAACTGCGCGCCCTTGTCTTCGCCCATGTGCATAATCTTGATTTTCTCTTCGACCGCCCCCGCCTTCTTTGCCGCGCCGATGCAATCGAACCGCGGCTTGACCTGCGGCTTGTACTCGAGCGTGTTCGGGTCGAGCGAGTGGATAATAGATTTGCCCTTTTCGTCGCGCTCGCTGGTTTTCTTGAAGAAGCCCGAGCCGGATTTATCGCCGAAATACCCTTTTTCAATCATCTTCTTGACAAAATCCGGGGGCACCATCAGGTCGCGCCGCTCATCGTCGGGGCAGCCGTTGTATACGTTGCCCACCACGTGGACAAACGTGTCCATCCCCACCAGGTCGCCCGTCCGGAACGTCGCCGAAGACGCATGCCCGATCACCGGGCCGGTCAGGGCGTCCACTTCCTCGAACGTCAGCCCGGCTTTGAGCATCTCATACAAGATGTATTGCATGGTGAACGTGAGGATGCGGTTGGCAACGAAATTGGGCGTGTCTTTGGCATACACGATGCCCTTCCCGATCACGTTCTCGCCGAACTCCGCCATCTGCTTGACCACCTCGGGCAGCGTGTCCGCCCCGGGGATGATTTCGAGCAGCTTGAGGTAGCGGGGCGGGTTAAAGAAGTGCGTGCCCAAAAAATGCTTGCGCATGTCGTCATCCATCGACCCCACCATGGATTTGATGGGAATCCCGCTGGTGTTGGTGCTTACTATGGAGCCCGGCGACCGGTATTGGCCCACCTTGTCAAACACGGCCTTCTTGATCTTCAGATCTTCCTTGACGACCTCGCAGATCCAATCGCAGTCGGCAATCTTCGGGAAATCATCCTCGAAGTTGCCTATCTCGATCAGGTCCAGGATGCCTTTGTTAAAGATAGTCGAGGGTTTGGCCTTGAGCAGAGCCGCTTTGCTCGCCGCCGCAAAACTGTTTCTCTTGTCTTTCTTTTTTTTGTCGTCGTCGGTCAGGTTGGGCGGCACGATGTCCAGCATCAGGCACGGCACCCCGCAGTTGGCCAAGAGTGCCGCGATTGCCCCTCCCATTACGCCCGAACCCAGCACTGCAACACGTTTTATTTCCCGCATTGTTCAGGGTCTCCTTCCCTTCATTTGATCGAAGCCCAGTGTGTAAACCACGCCCATTGGTGACAACCGTTCTTTTTAAACGGAAATCCCATCTTACACATTCTTTTAAAAAGCGTCAAGAATATGATCTTGGCGGCTTTCCTCTTCCCAATTCCATATGACCAGGGGTGTAACGGCCGCCGTTTTTCCCGCGCCAAACCGGTATAACCAGCCCCATACCAATGACCTAGCCGCCGAGCCGGCGCGCCACGACAAAAAAGCAGTCACCCAGCCGCGGCCGGAATCGAAACGCGGATTCCCGCACCAATTTCTTGACCATATTGAGCTTGGGATCGTGCATGCAATAGCGCCGTTCGAGGACCGTGAAGTTGTTCACGAGCAGCCGCTCGACCTCTTCAGCCGTATAGAAGACGGAGCAGTGTTCCATACGGGCCTTGTTTTGCAGGGCGTTGTAGCGGTTGAACCACTCGAACGGGTTTCGCCCGGCCAGTGCGTCCAATCGCCTCCCCAAAGCGACGGCGTTCGGGGCTTCGAGTATGAGCGTGCCGGCGGGCCGCGTGACTCTTGCCAGTTCGGCAAGGGCAAAGGCGGGGTTGTAAAGATGTTCGATCACCGAGGCAAACACGACGAGGTCGAAGTGGCCGTTGGGATACGGCAGCGGCTGGCGGTCGATGTCGCACTCGACCGCGATCACGCCCTGCCGCCGGCCTTCCTCGACGTCGGCGCCCAAATCGACGGCATGGACCTCGCCGGCGAACCGGTCGCGCAAAATGGCGCCCAACCCCGACACGTCGCCGCCGCCGCCCGCATCGAGCGCCCGGTCGACTTTGCCCGGCACGTGGCGGCCGAGCAGTTTGAGCAGCATCGCGTGGCGGCGCCGGTGAAACTGTTTATATTCGTCCCGCGTCAAATCGGCCATTAGAGAACTACTCTTTGCTCATGAAACCTTTCGGTTTAACCTCGGGCTTGAACGGCTTGAACGGCAGCGTGTCGGGCACGATACTGACTTCGGATGTAAGTTTGATGGGCGCGGGCCCTCCGATGTCGTAGGTGAGCTCGACCAGAAACGCGGTCCAGCCTTTTTCAGGCTTGGGCACGCGCGCGACGTACACGCCGTTGCCCTGCGGTTCGAGCTTGCTGCTGGTCCAGACCTTGCCGATTTTCTCGACGCGGAAATCGCGCGCCGTGGGGTTGGTGGCCTGCCACAGCAGGACGTCGCGCGGTGTATCAGGAGTCGTGACGACGATAGAACCGTCCTTTTTCAT
>JAPLKX010000239.1 GCA_026387845.1 Candidatus Hydrogenedentota bacterium
CACGCGTTTCTGCGCCGGCACACGCCCGGCCAGTCGCTGCCCTTGTCGGATGAGCTTGGCGCGCGCCTGTTCTGCATTCCCACACACCCCGCCATGTCCGACGACGACAACACGTATATTTCCGCGGCACTGATCGAGTGCATCGAAACCCTCCGCTGAACCCACGCTGTAACATTTATATGCGTCTGAACCGCCGGTTCCCGCGGCCGGCTAGTTTCTACACGAATTCCCGCCCAAACCGCGCGGCTTTTCCGCCATTTGACCTGTTCCGCGAACGTTTCACTTTGGTATGAGACTTGCTTTGCACGATGGCGCGGATGGACTGTGTCATGACACGGGGTAAGATTCACGGGAATACATTGTAGGGAAAACAGAATCTTTGTTCGCCGCCTTGCGCCAACATCTACGCGTCGTGCGCAGATTCGCGAACAAAGATTCTAATGATCGAACAAGGAGCGTGCTTATGAGAAAGCCGATCCATGCGGCGGGACTGACTGTCGCATTTCTCCTGGCATGGCCTGCGGGCGCCCTGATGCTCGATATCGACCCTGAAGGGGCAACGGGTATGCCCATATTCGACGGCCCGCGCGATGCTTCTTTTATTTCATACGGTTTACAGGAACAAATCCAGGTCGTCTCACCGTCGTCGCCGGATCTGTCGTTGATTGGTTTTGATTGGCTTGGCCTGTTGAATGTCGCGGATGCCTTGACGCTGCGCCGGCTAGGCGACCGGGTCAACGACAATGCGGCTTGGCTGGACTCGATGAACTCCGGCGGATCGAACAATACGCAGACCTACGTACCCCTAGTCCTTTTCGAACGCGCCGGCACGACTCAATACGTTAACCTTTATTCGCGGTTCGGCGAAACTTACGCCGCTGCCAATGACGCCTATCAAGATTCGGGAATGCGATCCACCGCGGAAGTAGTCCCGGAACCCACCCCGCTCATCTTGATGGCCGTTGGCCTTGCCGGCATCTTCGGTTTCAAGCGGAAAAGGAGAATCTAGCGAAAAACGGGAACCGGCTCGCTTTCAGTCTGAAAAGCGTGTCTGTCCCCGCTTCTTGCGATTTTCAAACTCAGTGAATCGAAGCCACCCGGACTTGCACCTCGCCTCCCACCTTCACCGCCGGCATTCCCGCCATGACCGTTGTCACGTTGAACGTGCTGTCCCGCTGGAAGGTTTGGCCGGCTGAGGTGATGCGCTGGGCAATGACGTATTCACCCACCGGGGCGTCCTTGGGCACTTCAATGGCAAGCTGGTTTTCCCAGATGCCGTCGGTGCGGTCGACGGTCCGCTCGGCCAGCTTGGCCACCACTTGGCCGTTGTGGCAGAGGTCGGCTTTTTCCTCGACCTTGACGCCGGGGCCGGCTCCAAGCACCGCGTACTGCATGGTCGACGTCACTGGCTGGCCCTGGCGAACGGTGCCGGGGCTAACGCTGCCGCCCCGCATGTCCATTTTGAATCCCTGGGTGGGCTGGTAGTTGTATTCCTGCACGGTCTGTTGGGCTGTTTTGACCTGGCGCGATTTGATGTCGTGCACGATCAGGCCCGTCAGACCGCCCAGCGCCGCCCCTATCGCCGCGCCTTCCCACGTATGGCCGGACTGATTCCCGATGATGCCCCCGGCAAGCGCGCCTATACCCGCGCCCAAACCCGCCGACCCGGCGCCGGTCTCGCATCCGGCTATCACGAGGCTGGAAAGCATCAGCATGACGATCCCCAGTTGCACCTTCTTGCTTTTCATCGAAAAACCCTCCTTCTTGTCCTATCAGTTCCCCTCTGCAGCGAACTGACTTCTAATCAACCACATTTATTCAATTTACTTTTCGATCTTTGCTCTCGATAACTTTCCACGTGCTGGGTGGTTGCGGCTCGGCCGGCTTTTGCTCGGCCGGAGCCGGCTTGGCAGCCTCGGGTTGGCTCTCGGTCGGCTTTGGCGTGGGCGGCTTGGGTTTTGGTTTGGGCGGTTCGGCAGCGGCGGGCGGTTCCGGCGCGGGTGGCTCGGCGGGCGCTATCGTGGCGGGCTGCGCGGGCGCGGCGGATTGTTCTTTGAGCCGTTGCTCGAACGCCTGCATAGCGGAAGTGCTCGATGCGGAGGCGGCGGGAGGACTTTCCGCGGGCGCCGGCGCAGCGGAAACGACCGCCGGTGGAGGCACGTTCCCCGGCGCTGGGCCGGCCGGCGGAACTACCCCCGGCGTTCCGCCTGCGGGCGGCTGAGGCATTCCCGACACGCTCTGCGGCGGAGTGGTTGGCGCGGGCGGGACATCCGGCGCAGCCGGCGCAATTGCGGGCGTAGCAGTGCCATCGGGCCCCGGCGCGGTTTGCGGCGCCGTCTGGGTATTCTGCGGCGGATTCTCGGGCGGCTTGCCTTCCTCTGATTTGGCGCCGCCAAATGCAATGTAGGCGGCAACGGCCGCGGCCACCAAAAGCAACACAACGATGATTGCTATCAGTTTTCCAGTGCTGATGCTCGCACGCGGCCTCGTGCCGGACGTGTCGAGCATCGTGGCGCCGTGGCCTTCCGGCCCGCCCGCGGCCGCGCGGGCGCTGGACGCCACCATGGTCTTGTTGGTGTCTTCGCCGCCGGGCGCTCCGGAAAGCGTGCCCTGAGCCACGCGCAGCAGTTCTTCCCGGAAAACCTTCACTGATGGGAACCGCTGGCTGGGCTTCTTGGCCAGCGCGCACTCGAGGATGTCTTTAATCTCCGGCGGGACCGTGGCGTCGCCGTGGAAGTCGATTATGGGCGGCTGCTGGTTGAGGTGGCCGTTGAAGACTTCGGTGAGGCTGCCGACGAACGGCGGCCGGCCCGACAGGATCTGGTAGAGCATGACGCCCATCGCGTAGACGTCCGTGGCCGTCGACACCGGCCCGAACGCCTTGGGATCGATTTGCTCGGGGGCCATGTACGTGGGGGTACCGGGCCCGCCGGCGCCGTCTTTGGTGAGCATGGTGGACTGCTCGTCGTCGGCCTGCATCCGGGCGATGCCGAAATCCATGAGTTTTGCGCAATACGCGCCGGCATCGTCGCGCGTCACGATAATGTTGCTGGGCTTGATATCCCTGTGGACGATGCCGTGGGCGTGAATCCGACCCAGCGCTTCGAGCGTCTGCACGGCGATGTTGATCCCGTCTTTCCAGGACAGCCGACGCCCGCCCGACGCCCCTTTGGTGAGGAGGTCCTGGAGCGTCTCGCCTTCGACGTATTCCATGACCAGATTGATTTGGCTGCCGTGTTCGATCCGGTCGAACAGCGTGACAATATGCGGGTGCGAACCTATCTTGGCGTGAAGGAGGCACTCGCGCTCGATCCGCTTGCAGATCTCGTCGTCCTTGCACAGGTCGGCCCGGATCGTTTTGATAGCCACCAGCCGCCGCAATTTGGAGTCTTCCGCGAGGTGGACGTCGCCCATCCCGCCCGACCCCAGGCAGCGGATCAGCTTGAACCGGGGATCCGGGCTGGCCATCATCGGCGGATCGGCCACGACCGTCTTATCGCTATCTGATGCTAACGGCTCACCCATTCAAAAACCTTTGCCTGCCAATCTGAGATCTCAAATTTCAAATCTCAAATTCATCTCGCTTTGTCGAGGCGTTTCAGCGCCAAGCTGCACAAAACCAGCCAGCCGAACGCCTGACCCGCCAGGATCAACGTGTTGCGCCAGTATACCTTCGGGCCGAAATCAAATCCAATGGTATCGGGCACAAACCGCGCTATCCACTCCAGCGCAGACCGATCCGGATGGCGGTAAAATGCCGTGGTCAGCATCTCGAGCCCCCACCGCGCCGGCAGCGCGTTCGCGAATCCTTTCATGACGGTGGACATGCCCGCGTAGAAATCCGGCCCCAGCCCGCCGGAAAACACCAGTTGCGGGAGCACCGCCACAATCGCCAGCACCACGCTGAACTGGCCCGCGGTCGGGTCGATGGCGCTCAGGAACAAACCGAGCGCGCACGAAGTCCACCCCATCGCCACCATCGCCAGATACGCCGACGGGAAATCGAACTGGCGCAGGCCCGGTTTCAGCCGGCACAACGCCAAAAACACCAGAATCTGCACCGCCGTGATCGCCAACAGGAACGGCAGCTTCGAGCCCACGTAATCGGCGATCTTCTGGTTCGCCATCCGCTCGCGGATGTAGATGGGCCGCTCCGTCGACAGATCGAGGCACGACATCAGCGTGCCCATGAAAACCGACGTCATCACGAACATCAGCAGCACGCTCATCGGCGTGGGCAGGTTGGGCAGTCCCTCGTGCTTGAGGTTGAACACGACGTCCTCGGCGGGCCGCGGGTCGTTCAGCCCATCCGGCGCAAGCAGTTTTTTGATGGGATCGCCGAGGTCGACCCTGCCGCCGTGAATTTGCGTGGCGATGTCCGTTTTTTTCTGCGCCATCTCCGCGTCGTTGGGGAAATCAGACGTCCGCAGCGACAGCGTCACCAGCGCAAGAATCACCGGGACCGTCAGGTAAAACAACGCCCGTTTCAATGACACCAGCTTGATGGCGAAATTGCGGCGGGTCAGCGTAGACAGCGACCGCGGCGATATCAAATCAAGCGAAAGGCCTTTCCGGCTGCCGGACGCCGGCGCTTCGAGCAGCGACTTGAGGTGCTTGCGCTGGGTGGTCTTGCCCGTATCCTCATCCCGGGTTTTGCCGGCAGTCGGGCCGTCCTGCTGCGCGAACCCCAGCATCTGCCCGCCCATCTCGGACATCTCGCCGCATACGTGCCGCTTGTACAACTCGGATTCCCGGTACTTGCGCTCGTATTCGGCCGCAACCGTGTCCTTGGAATCCGCGCCGGACGGTGCGCCGATTGCCTCGAGGATATCGAAAATCTGCGTGGCCCGCTCGACCGGCTTGCCGTCGATGGTGAAGAACTGGATGGCCTCGCGGGGCGTCCCGAAAAACACGAGCCGGCCCCGCGCCATGATAACGACCCGATCCAGCATGTCGAGGTTGTAGAGGATGTGGGTGGTGATCAGGATCGTGGTGCCCCGCCGGGCCATCGACTGGAAGTGGCGCATCAGCCGCTCTTCGGTGCTGGGATCCATGCCCGACGTCGGCTCGTCGAGGAACAGCAGGCTTGGGCGCGTGATGAGTTCGCACCCGATCGACACCCGCTTGCGCTGGCCGCCGCTGAGTTCGCTGATTCGGCTCTTTCTGACGTGGCTCAGCCCGAGCGTCTCGATGGTCGAGTCGATGAGGTCATGCCGCTGCTCGGCCGTCACGTCGGCGGGCAGGCGCAACTTCGCCACGTAATCGAGGCTTGACTCGACCGTGAGTTCGGGATGCACGATGTCGTCTTGCGGGACATAGCCGATGCTGTTGCGGAACATGTCGAACGACCGGTACAGCGGCGTCTCGTTGAGCAACACGCAACCGTACCCGGGCGGGTTGTAGCCGTTGATCGCCTTGAGCAGGGTCGATTTGCCCGCGCCGCTCGGCCCGAGAAGCCCGACAAACTCGCCCGGCTTGATGCACAGGCTGACCCGGTCGAGGATCTTCCTGCCGGCCCGGCCGCCGACCTGCCGCGTCAGGCCGATGCATTCGAGCGAGATCTCGTCGCCGCAATCGCGCCGGATCACCTTTAGCCGGCCGTCGCCCAGCAACTCGAACCGCAGCACCGTCGAGCCGATGGTGACGGCGTCGGTCGGTTCGAGCACGCATTTGCCCACGCGCCGCCCGTTCAGCCACGTCCCGTTGAGGCTGCCGCCGTCGACAATCTCGATTTTGCCGCCGCGCGGCCGCAACGTGGCATGACGCCACGACACCGCCGACTCGAACGCGAGCGCCACGTCGCTCTGCGGGCTCCTGCCGATAACCCAGGCCTGTTTGGCCGGTAGTTCGATTGTCCACGCAGTTTTCCGGCCGGTTTCGATTTGAAACCGGAGATGATCGATCGAGTCGGAGCCGATGCCGATCAGGTCGCTGTCGTTGAGGCGCGTTTCGGTGAGGATTCGCCTGCGGTTGACGAACACGCCGTTGGTCGAGTTCAGGTCCTGAAGGTAATATGCGCCGTCTTTGAGGTGGATGCGGAAATGTCTGCGGGAAATTGTGGCGCCCGAGCAGACAACGTCGCAGGATTCGGCGTCGCGCCCCACGGTGATCGACGGGGCGTCGAGCGCATACTCCCGGTATACGAGCGCCGGGTTTAACGATACCAGGCAGGGCCCCCGGCTTATCCCGGTGCTCGGCAACGTCGCCCCGTCCGCCATGTTTTCCGTAGCCATTAACTTACTCCTGAGTAAAAGCTTTTCCGTTACGCAAACCCAAAATCAAAGCCTGTCATCCTGAGCCCCGCCAGCCAGTGGCCTCGCGTATTGGGGTGCTTCTCCACAAGCTTAAGAAACCGCAACTCCTCGGCATCCAACTGCTCGAATAACCGGCCCTCGCCCCGCCGCATATCAAAACTCCTGCGGGGCCTGCCGTTGCCGAGATCCAAATAAACGTTCCGATACGGTTTCAACGTCCGCGCCAATTGCTCCGTGACGGCCAGGTGGCTCGTTAAGTCATGGGGAAACCGCTCGTCCTTCCCCCGGCTTACGGTTACATCGACCACCATCCCGCGTTTCCCGGCCAACTCGCACAGCCGGGTCAGGCGATCCAGGCAGGTCTTATTTGGCGCGCCGTCAGCCGTCAAGACCGAGATGTCGTTGCCGAATGCGTTCCAAGTCGCCCACACGCGGATCCAGTTGAAGCCGATGCGCTCGAGGTCGTCCACGTCTGCCTGGATGGCGGCCTGGTCGTCAACTCCCAGCGCGCCGTAGTAGCTGCAGCCGAGGAGAAACGCCGGCCCGCCATCCAGCGTAAACTGGCCGCCTGCACACCCAGCACCGGCCCAAATTGCACGGCCGACACAACAAGCAGGCCCAGCAAAAATGCCATCAACCGGCTCGCGTATCGCGCTTATTTCGGCGGTGCGGCGGGCGCGGCGGCAGGCGTTTCGGCCGGGGCGGCGGGCACGTTGGGGTTCTGCAAATACGGGTTGTTGTCCGGAAGCGGTTGCAGGACCTGCGCGATCTTCGCCTGGGCATCGAGAATTTGCTTTACGGGCGGCGGCTCGATAGCTTCGAACTCGGCGCCCTGATAGGTCATTTTGCCGCTGCGCGACGGATACTCGAGCCCGACCTTCAAGGCGTGGCTCTCGCCGTCCACCGGCAAGTACGCGCGGAGCGTGACCACGTAATCGTTCTGCAGGATGTTCTGAATTTCTTCGACGCACCGCTGCATCTTGTCCAGCGATTCGCCCAGCGCGTAATAGATGCCGAACGAGTTCTTCGACAGCGCCTCGAGATTCTTCAGATACTGCGGCTCGACCTTGGTATAGGCCAGCGAGTAAATCGGAATCGGGATCTTCAGCGAAGTGATCCGGCTGTTCAACTCCTCGCGAGACAGGCTGCTCCCCTCGTCTTTGCCGTCGGAGAACACCACAATCGAGCTCGACACGATGTACTCCGCGTCGCTGGTTTGCGTGCCGCCTTGCGAAACCATCCCGCACATCTGCATTGCCGCCGCGATCGCATCAAACAGCCGCGTCGTGTTCCCGTCACACTGGACGTCCGCAAGCCGCCTGCCCAACGCCTCTTTGTCCCGCTCAAAATTCGACACCACTTCGTATCCGGGCGTGGCATCGTTCACGGCGATGATGGCGACCTGGTCCTGCTTGCGCTTGCTGTCGATATACCGGACCATGGCTCGAAGGGCTTCGGTGAACGGGGGCCCGGCCATGGTCTTGCTGCAATCGATGACGAGGACGGTGCGGGTGGCCTCTTCCCGGTTGCGTATCGACTGCACCATGTACTGCTTCTTCGCCAAGTCGTACGACCGGCCTTTGACCATGATGCCGATGTTCAACTCATTGAGGTTCACCAGCGGCATCATGTTCTGGTCGAACGTGCGGAAGTACACCTGCACAAACGGGTAAAGGGCGCTTTCCACGCGGAAAATCTTCAGCCCAAACCCTTCCAGACTCGTCGATGGCGGCAACTGCGCTCCCGCCGGCAACGCAACCAACGCCACCGCCAACAACGTAAGCATGCTCAGCATCTTCATCGTGTGTTCCCCTTTCTAAAAACCAATATGCACTCGACTTCCCGTAACAAGCCGCAATATTAACTTGTTTTCCTTACTAAGGCAAGAGGAACGTAGGCGCGGTCGTCTCGCCCGCGCCGTCCAGACCACAAC
>JAPLKX010000136.1 GCA_026387845.1 Candidatus Hydrogenedentota bacterium
CGGCCAATATCCCCGACGAGATTTCGGGCATCAGCGTTCTGGGTGACAAGGCCGGCATCACCACTGAACCGCCGGGTATTTTCGGCTATTACAAAGACACCCTCACCAGCATGAAGTTTGACTGGCTACCCAAACAGGAAGGCCACCGGATGGAGATTCGCCATTTTGTGCAATGCCTGGAAGAAAACCTTCCCATGAGGGTGCAGCCCGTCGAATCCTTGCGCGTGCAGAAAATCATCGACGCCATCTACGAGTCGTCGGCGAAGAATAAGGAAATAGCCATCAAGGCATAGGGCCCATACGGCGGATAGGACCAAGTGCAGCCGGGCCTGTTGTATAATTAGAACTCGGAAAAAGTCGAACAAGGTGAACAATCATGGACGGCAAAGCCATAGATGCAGCGGCGAAAGCATTGCTGGATGCGGCTCCGCCGGGGTCGCGGGTCATTCTTTTTGGTTCGCACGCTCGAGGGACGGCGCGCCCCGACAGCGATCTTGATTTTCTCATTGTCGAACCGGCTGTCGAAGACCGGCTCGAAGAAACGTTTCGGCTGCGAAAAGCCGTAAAGTCGGCCTTTGGCGATGACATACAACCGGTAGACCTCATAGTAACAGACGAGGAGCACTTCCGCCGGTCTGAAAATGTCCCCAATACGCTGGCATTTGAAGCCGCGGCGGAAGGGCGCGTGTATGAGTGAGCTTAAGGCTCAAGCCTTGGCGCTTCTTAAAAAAGCGGGTGATGATCTTCATGCCGCCCAATGCCTCGGTCGTGACTCGTCCATATCTATTTGGACAATTGGTTTCCATGCTCAGCAGGCGATAGAGAAGGCTTTGAAGTCCGTGCTCATGCAGCATGGGATTCGCTATCCGTTTACCCACGATATCGAGGCGTTAGTTGACTTGCTGGAAACGGGTGCATTACGGCTGCCGCCCGAGTCGGGTAATCTGTCTTGCCTCACTCCTTTTGCCACCCAGTTCCGCTATGAAGATGAACAATGGGGTCTGATAAAGTCCGTCACGATTGATCGCATGTTGGGCTACGCGGAAACGACGGTTGCCTGGGCTCGGTCAATGTTCCGAGACGGAAAAACGGACCGTTAGCCTCGAAGTTGTGATGCAGGAAGAATGCCCTGGGATAGATAGGTGCGCCCCGTCTTCGGAGAGAACGGGTGCCCCTGGTTTGTCCCGGTTTGTTCGGGGTTAGCGTGCGTGGCGACAAGGCCGGGATCACCACTGAACCGCCGGCCATATACGGCTACTACAAAGACACCCTCACCAGCATGAAGTTCGATTGGCTGCCCAAACAGGAAGGCCACCGGATGGAGATTCGCCACTTCGTCGAGTGTCTCGAAGAGAACCTTGCGGTGAGGGTGCAGCCGGTCGAATCGCTGCGCGTCCAGAAAATCATCGACGCCATCTACGAGTCGTCGGCGAAGAACAAGGAAATCGCGATCAAGTAACAACGAGAGTTCAGGCACAGGATTCTTTAAGCAGTGCCGTAGAAGCGGTTCAAGCCTGTAGTGCTAAATGAAGCGGCGGGGACGCCGCTTCCACGAGTGCAGCCGGGAAATCATTACAGGTCGGGCCAGACCGCTTTGCCGAGGTGGCGGGTTAGCAGTTCGCGCAGTTCGGATGCCTCATGGCGGGGGTTGATGACTTCCGTGACTTCCGCGCGTTCGATCGATTTCGCGTGCACGGCGTTTTCGGACATCAGGAAGACGGGCAACTCCGGGGGGATGTCGGGGTCATCGCGCAGCATGCGGCACGTGGTCAAGCCGTCGAACACGGGCATCCGCGCGGCCAGGATCACGGCGTCCGGTTTTTCGTGCAGCACCGACTCATAGGCTTCCTGGCCGGTAACGGCCACAACAACCTGGAACCCCTGTCCCGCGAGTTCCGCCTCCAACACCTCGATGGGGTTCCCCGGCTCGCCTGCAATCAATACTTTGGCCATGCGGCCATCATATCATCGGCGGCTCAGCAGAGCAACGAATTTGGCGCCACTGCTTGACTTGTATTCGTTGCGCGCCTAGAATTACTACAGTTGAGGAAGTCAGACAATGAAGATAACGGCAACCGCTTTATGCATGGTGTTGCTGTTGGCCATGCATGCAGCGGCACAGGTTGACCCGCCGGCAGTCTCCAGCCCCGCACCCAAATCAGCGCCCGCACCCGCAACCCCCGCGGCTGCCCCACCCCCGCCCACACCCGGCTCAGATCCTGCGCCTGCGGCGCCGCTGCCGCCAGGACCGGGAGCAATCCCTGGGGCGCCCGGCCCCGCCCGCGGTGCGCCGGTTGCGCTGCCTATGCCCGGCCCCCCTCCAGGGTCGCCGGTTCCGCCGCCTGGCCCAATGATGCCCCCGCCTCCCCCGGGATTGGGCCCCACGCCCGGAATGCCGGGCGCTCCTCCCGGCACACCGGTTCCACCAGCCGCCCCCGCTCCCGTCCCCGCGCCTTCCGGCGACGAAATCACCCTCAAATCCAAGGCGGTCCTCAAGGGTGTTCAAGTGTTGCGGCGGTCGCCTTTGGGGGTGGAAGTTCAAGTCACGCCGGAGGTGACGTTTTTCATCCCCCGCAAGCAGGTGGTTGAAATCAAGTATGACAACATCGAGCCGTCGAAGCAGCGCCCGGCCCCCGAACTGGCCGAACATAAACAGGCGACCTTTTTCGGGGCCAAGATCGAGCCGGCCATGTCGGAGAAGCTTAACAAGCCGCTGCCCGAGTCATGCCTGAAAAGTGCAAGCCGCGATCTCGTCGACATCATGGCCCTTATCAGCTCCGAGACCGGCGTCAAGATCGAGGTCACCGATGCCGTAAAAAAACTACCCCTGAGCGAGCGCCAGTGGGACTACACCCTCGCCCCCGGTACAACACTCACGGCGTTGCTTCAGACAAACCTGCCCGAGCGGTTTACCAACCTCGCCATCGTCTACCAATATGACCAACTCGTAATCACGACACGCGAAGCCGCCGCCGCCCAAGAAAACGTTGGGGCTGAAACCGCTCCGGCTCCAGCCCCTGAAACCCAAACCCAAACCCAATAAGTTGCTATGCCGGCCTAAGCCGGCCACTCGTCTCCAGTCTCCGGCAAGACTTCGTCAATTTCCTCGCCTATCGTTGGCGTGACCGTGCCAAACTCGACGTCGGGCTCAGCAAGTTCCTCTTCCACTTCCACCGGCTCGGTTCCGAGTAACTCCGGCTCCTCTTCGACCTCCTCCTCTTCCGTGAAGATGACCTCTTCTTCCAGCGGTTCGGCCTCGATGTCGTCAACCACTAGCTCTTCTTCTACCGGCACCGGAATAACCCGCGCCCGCGGCTTGCGCTTCAACGACGGGCGCTTCACTACCTTGTCGTCCGGCGAGCCCACGCGGATCAGTTGTTCACCATCACAATCCGGGCACTTGTAACCAAGTTTCTCCGCGCCCCAATCCATAAAACGCTTGCCGCACTTGCGGCAGTGGTATTTAACGGCCATTTAGCGTCCCTTTATGTTCACAATTATCATTATTCGCGCCACCCATCCGTCAAATTATAGCACAACAACCGCCAAATATAAACACGCTCCATCCGTTCTTTTTGGGCGTGACTACTCCGGCAACAAAATCTCCGGCCTCGGGGTTCCTGCATAGGGAGCGGCGCCGTGTTTCTCCTGGCTGGCCGGGACCGATATCAGGTCCGGGTCGTCGGTCAGCGGTCCCGTGATCAGCCCATAGTACCGGCCCAGCCAATATGCTTCGAGCCACGGTGTGGGGTCTTCAATCGCACGGCCCGAGGTGATCGACGGCCTGGCGCACTTCGCAATCGTTGCCCGTTATGGCGCCGTACATGAAGTTGTACCAGGGGATATGTTCCATCCGCTTGACTTCCCAACTCCTCTCGATGCTGCGCAACAGGATCGACGTCAGTTGCGGGTTGGTATTGTATTTAATAGCCGGCCACAAGCTCTCAAACCCGAGGCGGTCGTCCCACGGCACGATAATGTCCGGCGGGAAGGTAGCTTTCTGCCGCACGGTGTATTGTTGGTATCCGAACCCCAGCAATTGGTCCAGCGCGCCTTGGTACTTGTTGTCGCCGGTCAGGGCTTTTGCCGTGCTCGCATAGGCCAGTGCGTGCAGGCCGTTCAGGCCGCGCGATTCCATCCCGTACGGCCGCAGCAGGTAATCCGGGTCGAAGCGGCCCCACCGCGTGGTCTGGCCGTTGGCGTCTCGGAGTTTCCAGCCGTTCGCGACGATGTGGTCGGTCATCCGCGCGATGTGTTCCGTTGCACGGGCTTTCTCGGGGCCCTGGGCGGCAAAATCGTGAAACACCGACACCGCATAATAATGGGCGCTCACCTCGTCGCTCGACGTGTCGCCTTTCCATTCCCACAGCCCGTCCGGCGTCGGATACCACCGCGCCGGCAGCCCGCCTGAACCATGTTTGGCCTTCTCGCCCGCATCGCCCGTGTTCGACCAGATTGCGCGCGCGATCAGGCCGCGCACCCCCGTGATTTCCTCGAGCCAGATCATGGCCTTGAACGAGTCGACGGCCTCTTCACGGGCTTTTTCGTCGCCGGTAGCCGCATATTTGAACGACATGGCCGCCAGATATGGCGCGGTGTAGCCGCCGTCATTGTCGCTGATTTCGCGCAACCATCCGGCAGACTCGCCGCCCCAGTACAGCCTGTGGATAAACCCGAGGCGTTTGTGCCCCCACTCGTCCATGTGCCGCTCGTAAAAGGCGGCCTTCTTGGCGAGCGTCCAGGGCTCGTAGCGGATGATGCCGAGCCCGCCGTCGGTCGCAATATAGACCACATCCTTGCCGACCGCGATGTCGTTCACCCGATCGCCGGGCAGCCACCGGCCGGCGGCAAAGTATTGGAACTCGCCGTTGATGCTGCGGATAGCCCCACGCGTGGTGCCGATCCACAGGTCGCCGTCAAATCCCGCTGCCAGGCACGTCGTGTCTTCAAACGGCAACCGCTCGTTGCGGCCGATGCTTGTCAACGCCATGCCGCGCAACACGCCCAGGCCCCTGTCCGTCGCAATGTAGAGCCGGTTGCCCACGCGGACGATGTCGCGGAGGTTTCTCGAGGGCAGCATCCCCCAATCCGCGACGTAATCCGTAACCGTCTCGCCATCCAGCAGGACTACCTCGTTGGGGCGCAGACCGTACAGTGTCCCCGCGTAAGCGGCAATCCGCGAGACCGGGCCAAACTTGATTGGCTCGGGGAGGATCTGGGTGCCGTCTTCCATTTGGAATGTCGTGTCGGGAGATTTGTAACCTGTGGCCGGTTCCAGTGCGGCCATGGCGCCATTCTGATAACGGAAGAGATCGGCGCGTGTGGCGCCATAGACGGCGCCGCCCAGTTCGCACACGTCAACAAACAGGCGGTCGTCCACCTTCTGCAACTCCGCGCCATGGTATCTGTATAACCCGTCAGCCGCCATGCCCCACAGGGCGCCGCCGGCCGCCCGCAGCCGGGTCACGTTCCCCGGGGCGCCATCGACGGCCACGAGGCTGCGGCCGTCCAGCGACTTCACACCGTCCGGCGCCGCCGCGTACAAAACGCCGTCGTACACGGCTACCGCGAGGATCTTTCCTCCCTCGACCTTCTCCCCCAGTTCCTGCAGGTACACCTCGTCCTGCACGGGTTTCCAGAGTCGCGCCTCCGGCCGAAAGGGAAAGTCATCCGCATCGGCGGCACACGCCAAAGCGAGCGCAGAAAGAATTAAAACGGAAAGGATTGGTCGGTACGTCATCTTGAAATCTCCTTGCGGTCATGCCGGCTGCCCAAGTGCCGGAGGCGCCAGCCTACCACCCGGGCGCCCACAACGGCAACTGCACCGGTGTGACCGGGCCTGCGTCGTAAACAAGGGTTTTGCAGAAAACGCTTTCTTTTTGGGCGAGCTTTTGTTAATATGTATTAACAACAGAGGGAGGACGCGATGAGAAGACAAGATGAGCTGGAAGCGCAACGGGAGGCGTTGTTGAGTC
>JAPLKX010000629.1 GCA_026387845.1 Candidatus Hydrogenedentota bacterium
GCGGCCGGCTACGGCGATATGGCGCTGGCGGTGCTTGACGGCAAAGCAAGCGGATCGGCGGATTGGCCGGCGCCCGACGCGGCGTATGAGATATTCCTGAAAAACAGGACATTGCGCGGGCCTCGAAAGGCCGGGCCATCCAAAGACGGGGAAACGGTTGCGGGCGCGGTTGGGAGCTCGCTCGAGTTGGCGCCGGGGCAATCGGAACGGGTGACGTTTGTTCTCGGTTGGCACTTCCCGAACGTGATGCACGGCAACATCAAGGAGAAGTGGAATCCGACGGGCAACATGTACGCGAACTGGTATGCGGACGCGGGTGCGGTGGTCGCAGACGTGGTGAAGCGGCTTGATCATCTGACCGACGACACGCGCGCGTATCACGACACGATGTATGAATCGAATCTCCCGCATTACCTGCTCGACCGCGTCACCTCGCAGATGGCGGTCCTGCGGTCGCCGACGTGTTTCTGGGCGAAGGACGGGTATTTCGGCGGCTGGGAAGGGTGCAACCCGGGGGAAGGCTGCTGCCACGGCAACTGCGGCCACGTTTGGCAGTACGCGCAATCGCACGCGCGGATGTTCCCGGAGATAGGGCGGCGGATGCGCGAGGAAGCGCTGTCGGTGCAGGAGCCGGACGGGGCGCTGCCGTTCCGCCAGCCGAAATTTATCAAGGCGGTAGACGCCCAGTGCGGCGAGATTTTGGCGGTGTACCGCGAACACCTGCTGAGTGCTGACGCCGAATGGCTGAAACCGCAGTGGCCGCGCGTCAAAGAGGCGATGGAGTATACGATCGCCACGTGGGACGCGGACGAGAACGGGGCGTTGTCGGGCGTGCAGCATAACACACTGGATGTGAACGTGAGCGGGAGCACGTCGTGGCTTGGAACGATGTACGTAGCGGCGCTGCGGGCTTCGGCGGCGATGGCGGGGTTGCAGGGCGATGCGGGCGCGCAGGCTCGGTTCAGTGGTTTGGCGGATGCGGGCGCGAAGCTCCAGAACGAGACGCTGTACAACGGCGAGTACTATATTCAGATCCAGGATGCGGCCCCGCAACAAGATTACGGGACCGGTTGCAGTATTGACCAGGTGCTGGGCCAGTGGTGGGCGAACCAGCTTGACTTGGGCTGGATCTATCCGGCGGACCGGGTGCAGTCGGCGATGCGGGCGCTGATCAAGTACAACTTCCACGATAATTTCCGGGGCATTGTGCAGGCGCCGCGCAAGTTCGTACACGACGACGATGCGGCCCTGCAAATGATCCAGTGGCCGAAAGAGACGGATCGCCCACAGCCGTTCACGCTGTACGCGGACGAAGCGTGGACGGGCACGGAGTATTCTGCGGCGGCGGCGATGATGCAGGCGGGTATGATGAACGAGGGCCTGATGATCGTGAAGGCGGCGTACGACCGGTATGACGGCCGGATGCGCACCGGCCTGACGGGGGGCAGCTACACGTCGTGGGGGCACAGCGGCAGCCCGTTCATCGACGAGGAGTGCGGGAAGTTTTACGCGCGCGCCATGAGCGTGTGGTCGCTGCTGCTGGCGGCGCAGGGTTTCTCGTACGACGGTCCGGCGGGCCGGATCGGGTTTGCGCCGGTGTGGCGGCCGGAGGACCACGTCTCGATGTTCACGGCCGCGGAAGGATACGGGCTGTTCATCCAGAAACAGGACGCGGCCGCGCAGACAGACCGGATCGAGATGAGGCGCGGCACGTTGACACTGGCGCAGCTTGTGTTCGAGACGCCGGAAGGAAAGGCGCCGGCCGAGGTGACGGTGAAACTTGACTCGGGCAAGGAAGTCGGAGCAATTCTGGCGCCCGCCGCGGGCGCACGAAAAGTTGTGGTGCGGTTGAGGACGCCGGTGGTGCTGAAACAGGGCGATGCGTTAGAAATTACGACGACGTTTTAAAAAGCGCAGGCGGGACGCCCCCACCACAATTTCAATTCTCCGTGTTCTCCGTGAACTCCGTGGTAGATCTCATTAAACCACGGAGGGCACGGAGAACACGGAGAAACTACATAGAGGGAGACGCGGGATGAGTCGGCTTTGTTTAGTCACAGTACCTCCACTGGTTGTTTTGGCGCTGCCGACGATAGCGGGTGAGAACATTGCGCTGAACGAGCCGCGCGAGCCCGAGCACGACGCGACGATCGCAGCATGGGCGCGGGTGATCCGCGTGTCGGGCACGGGCATCAAGGTGCGGGAAGACCCGATCCATGAGGATCCGGCGAAGGCGAGCCGGGAGATGCTTTCCGGAATAGGGCCGTTGCGGAATAATGTTGGCTTGACGAGACTTCCTTGGCCCATTATTTGGAAGGGTCCCGCTTATGAAGCAGGATCAGTTCGGGATAGGGGTGGTAGGCTGCGGCGGGTTTGGGCTGTTTGCGCTGCAACTGTTCACGCAACACCCGCAGGTGAAGCTGGTGGGGTTGGCGAACACACACCGGGAAGCGGCGTATGCGGCGGCGAAGCGGTTCCATATTCCGGATCCGGTCGAGCTTGATGAACTGCTGTCGTGGGACAGCGTGGATATTGTCTACATAGCGACGCCGCCGTTTTTGCATCATCCGCAGGCGATGTCGGCGCTGCGCGCGAACAAGCACGTGATTTGCGAGAAACCGCTGGCGCTCGATCTCGAGCAGGCGGACGAGATGATGGGCTTGGCGCGGGATCGCAACCTGCTGCTTGTCGCCAACCTGATGCAGCGTTACAACCCGCTCTACGACACCGTAAAACAACTCGTCGACTCCCATGTGCTCGGCGATCTGCTGCATGGGTATTTCGAAAACTACGCCAGCGATGAAAACCTGCCGCATGACCACTGGTTCTGGGATCGGTCGAAAAGCGGGGGCATTTTTGTCGAGCACGGGGTGCATTTTTTCGACATGTTCAACGGCTGGCTTGGTGAGGGGAAGGTGGAATCGGCACAGGCGGCGACGCGGCCGGGCGCGCCGGAAATCGAAGACCAGGTGCAATGCACGGTGCGGTACGGGGACTCGGTGCTGGTGAATTTTTATCACGGGTTCACGCAGCCGGGGCGGCTTGACCGGCAGGAGTTGCGGCTGCTGTTCGAGCGGGGCGACGTGACGCTGCACGAGTGGGTGCCGACGAGCGCGAGGATTGTGGCGGTGGCCGACGAGGAACAAACGCGGACGCTGATGGACCTGTTTCCAAATGCGCGGCTTGATATCACGACCGGGTATTCGCCGAAAGATCGGGCGGCGCGGGCCCGGGGAAAACCGCTCGACATTTACCAGATGATCGAGATCCACGCGGGCGAGGCCAGAAAGAAGATGCACGTGTATGGGGATTTGTTGCGCGAACTGATCGACGATCAGGTCAAATGGATCTGCGACCGGTCGCGTGTCCGGCGTATCTCCGGCGAGAATGGGCGGAGTTCGCTGGAGATGGCGTGCGCCGCGGACGCACTCGCGCGGCGGTAGCGGAGAGCTGGGATGCTTCAGCGTCTTTTCACCAAATGCCTGATCAGCCCGAAAGATATTGAGCCGTCGGCGGCGGGATTCGAGGTGGTGAGCACGTTTAATCCGGGCGTGATCGAGCGGGACGGAGAGGTGACGCTGCTGGTGCGTGTGGCGGAGCGGCCGGTCGAGGAGCGTGCGGGTTGGGTGTGCTCGCCGCGATACGCGCCGGGCGAAGGGCTCGTGGTGGACTGGTTTGAGGCGGACGGCGTTGTGTTCCAGGACCCTCGTGCGTTCGAGTCCAGGGAGACTGGCAATGTCCGCCTCACATTTATTTCTCATCTGCGGGTGTTCCGCAGCGTGGACGGGCATTCGGCGGAGGCAGGGGACGGGCGGTTTGCGCCAGCGGCCGAGGAAGAGGAGTACGGGGTCGAGGACGCGCGGATCACGCGGCTGGGCGAGACGTTTTATTTCACGTACGTAGCGGTGTCTCGTCACGGTGCGTGTACGGCGCTGGCATCGACAAAAGATTTCCAAACATTCACGCGGCATGGGGTGATTTTTCCGTCGGAAAACAAGGATGTGCTCCTGTTTCCGGAGAAGCTGGGCGGCGATTACGTTGCGCTGCACCGGCCCAACCCGCGTTACCAGTTTTCACCGCCCGAAATGTGGCTGGCGAAGTCGCCGGACCTGATCCACTGGGGGCGTCACGCGGTGTTGCACGCGGGGCAGTCGCCGTGGGAGACGGGGCGCATAGGTGGCGGTGCGCCGCCGGTGCGTGCGCCGGGCGGGTGGCTCGAGATCTACCACGGCAACACGCGGGATCCCGGGGGCGGTGTGGGGCAGTACGTTGCGGGAGCGCTGATGCTGGATGGCGAGAACCCGGCGGTTGTCCTCGGGCGGACGCAAGAGCCCATCATGGCGCCGGAGGCGGAGTTCGAGCGGAGCGGGTTTTTAAGCCAGGTGGTGTTCCCAACGGGGCTGGTGGAGCGGGACGGGGTGTATCAGATTTTTTATGGCGCGGCGGACACCTACACGGGGGTGGTTGAGTTGCGGCGGGATGATGTGCTGGGGGCGATTGACGTAATGAGGTAGGCGCGGTCGTCTCGCCCGCGCCGTCCAAACCACCGGCTACGATCCTTGGTAAATGCTGCGGCGAACCAATACCTGATGGACCGCTGCTTGTGTGCTGGGCGGCGCGGGTCGGAGAACGCGGCTGAGAAGCCGGCGCCTACGATTGCGGGACCGCGGGCAAATTGACTTGGCGGGAGGAAAACTTCATGCTATCCGGGCCATTTTTGGAGGTGCGTTTATGAAGACTCTATCGCGAACGATAATCTGCTGCGTTCTGGCCGGCTTCATGCTAATTGGGTGTACGCTGGCGGAGAAAGCGCCCGCGGAAACACAGGGGAAGGGGCGGCTGTTCGGGGTGGTGTTTCAAACGATGAACAACCCGTTTTTCGTAGACCTGAACAATGGGATGAAAGACGTCGTCGAGTCGCACGGGGACACGCTGATCACGCTCGATTCGCAGTTCAACAGCCTCAAACAGAAAAACGATATCTCCGACCTGTTGCTGAAAGGTGTGTCGGCGGTGTTTATCAATCCGGTGAATTGGGAAGGCATTAAAGGCAGCCTGATCCAGGCGCGGGAGAAGAAGGTGCCGTGCATCGTGGTCGACGCGCCGGTGAAAGACGCGGAGTTGGTGTTGTGCCAGGTGGCGTCGGACAACATCGAGGCGGGCCGGAGCCGTCGGGCGCGGGGTTTGAATTAAACGCGATTGCTGCCGTGGTGGTCGGCGGAACGAGTTTCAGCGGCGGAATCGGCGCCATGCCGGGAACGCTGATCGGGACCGTTATCATCGGCATTCTCGACAAAGGCCTCAACCAGGCAGGCGTTCATTTCTCGCTGCAGTTCGTCGTGAAAGGCGGCGTGATACTGGGGGCGGTGTTCCTCGATGTGGTGCGGAGAAGGAAGTAGTTGCAGCGGCAGGCCTACTCTCGGCGAACTCGATCCGACCGATCCGACCGATGACCGAGGGGACCTACTTCCCCAAGACTTGGCCGTCGGCTTTCAGGCGTTGCGCCAGCTTTTCGTAATCGATCTGCTGGACGGGCAGGTTGTCGTCGATGGCGATAGCCGCGGCGGTGGCGGCGGATTGGCCGAGGATCATGAACACCGGCTCCATCCGCACCGACCCGTAGGCGATGTGGGTGCACGACACGCAGACGGGGACGAGCAGGTTGGCGCATTCGGATTCTTTGGGAAGCAGGGCGCCGAAGTCGATTGGGTAAGGGCCGCCGGGGTTGACTTGGACGTCGCCTTCGTTTCGCGCGCAGGCCCGGCCCTGGTCGTCGCGGGCGACATACCGCTGGACGTTGTGCGAATCCATGTTGTACGAGCCCATACCGACGGGCCGCGGGGTGGGTTTCTGCCGGCGCAGGTGAAGCTCGGTCATGACAGATTCGCCGACCATCCGGCGGGCTTCGCGCACATAGATCTGGTGCGGCCAGCCGCCGTTGTCGCGGAACTCATCTTTGGCGAGGCCGTACTGGCTCACGTTGTCGCGGACATCCTGGGGGACGCGCGGGTCGTTGGCCATAAACCAGAAGTAACCTTTTTGGTAGTTCTCGTGCTCGCGGAGGATCTCGCGGCGGCGCTCATAATCGGCCTCGGGATAGTCGTAGTTCATGCCAATGTCGTCGGTTGAGAACGACCCGTAGTTGTTGGTGTCGGTTTTGTAGTTTGGAATGAAGTCAAACTTGCGCGTCATCCCGCGATACCCGGCGTCGATGTCTCTGGCGAGTAGCTCGTACTGGATCGGGTCGTAGTTATCGGGCTTGGGAAACGGGATGCGGTTTTCAGGAACCGTGGTAAGGCAGACGCGGTAGTTGTAGGCCTGGACGCGGTTGTCGGCCTCGCCGTCTACGCCGGGGCCGCCGTCGTGGATGCGCGGCAACAGGCCGCTGGCCGGGTCGCCGGAGACGACGTAGGGGTCGACACGATGCTCGAACTGGTGGCTCGTGGCGTTGGCCGTCTGTACGCCGTTGAGTGTCTCGCCGTACTCGGCGTTCGACTCGCGGCCTACTCTGTAAGTCACCCCACCCGCCGCCATCAGGTCGCCTTCGTAGGTGGCGTCGATGAACACTTTCCCGCGGAACTCTTTGCCGGACAGCGTGGTGATTGACTCGATCCGGTTTGCGTTCTTGCGGACACCGCTGTTGCGGTCGAGCCACTCGTCGCGGAGCACGGGGATGTCGAACTCGCGCACGATGTCTTCAAACACTTCCTCGGCCACGTGCGGCTCGAAAACCCACATGGTACGCTCGTTGCCGTCGATAGCGGGCGCGCCCTGGCCCTTGTCGCCGAACTCATCGCGTTTCTGCCACGGCCAGGCGGAGTCGGGGACATATTTTTGCCAAATGCGGTGATAGAAACTTCGGGCGAGGCCGCCGATGACGGTTTTGTCGCCGGAGTCGGTCCATCCGAGGCCGCCGCTGGTGAGCCCGCCGAGGTGTTTGTCGGGCGATACGACGATGACCGATTTTCCCATCTGGCGTGCCTGGACGGCGGAGACGACGGCCGCCGACGTGCCGCCGTAGACGACGATGTCATAAGTCGTCTCGGCCGCGCCGGCTTCGGCGGAGATAAGCATTGCGATAATCAGCGGTTTCAGCATCGTATCTCTCCCTTTTCGCCCGGCTGTGTCAAGTATACGTTTGGCGGGTTCCGATTGTCACCACTCCCGCTTGGCCAACCCCATAAATGGTGCGATTGGATTCCGTTGCTGTAAAATGGCCTCTGAACCTTCCATGGGAGGCTGAACGATGCGCAGGCGATTTGAAGGGCAGAGCGTGTTTATTACGGGGGCGTCGTCGGGGATAGGTGCGGCGATGGCGATCGAGTTTGCGCGGCAGGGGGCGCATGTGACGCTGGCGGCGCGGCGGGCAGACATGCTCGAGGAGGTCCGGCTGAAAATTGAGGCGATGGGCCAGCGGGCGATCGCGGTGGTGTGCGACGTGACGAAACCCGAGACCCTTGTCGAAGCCGCGGCGCGCGCCGCAAAAGAGTTTGGCGGGATCGATGTTGCTGTGGCGAACGCGGGGTATGGCGTGTCGGGCGTGATGGAAGACCTCGACACGAGCTTGTACCGCCGGCAGTTTGACACGAACTTCTTCGGCCTGCTCGATACGATCTACGCGGTGCTGCCGTATTTGGTCGAGCGGCGCGGGCGGCTGGGGCTGGTATCGAGCGTGGCGGGGCGGGCGGGTACGCCGGGCACGTCGGCTTACGTGGCGAGCAAGTTTGCGGTCACGGGCCTCGCCGAGTCGATCTATTACGAGTTGGCGGACCGGGGCGTGTCGGTGACGTGCATTCAGCCGGGGTTTGTGGAGAGCGATATCCGGCGGATAGACAACCGGGGAGTCCTGCATAAAAACGCAAAAGATCCTGTGCCGTCGTGGATGGTCGTGCCAACGGACAAGGCGGCGCGCAGCATTGTGCGGTATATTTATCGGCGCAAATTTGACGCGGTCATCACGGGTCACGGGAAGGTGCTGGTATGGTTGTCTCGGCATTTCTCGTGGCTGATGCGGATCGCAGTGCGGCTGGGGACGCGCGGCAAAAACCTGCCGGAAAAACTCAAACGCGGGCGGAAATAAGATGAAAATGACGCGCAGGACAATGCTCAAAATGTCAGCGGCGACGGGTATGATGGCGGCTGCAAAGGCGCGTGCGCAGCAGCCGGGCGCAATTGCCGGCAAAAAGGCTTCGATCTGTTTCAGGATTGGGGCGCCCATCTGGCAAAACGAGGCGCGGTTCAACGAACTGCTCGGGTTGTTCGACAAAAACGCCGGCGCGCCGTCTTCGGCGCGCGTCACAGACGAGATCACGTTGTTTACTTCGGAGACGCACCCGCCGCTGCCGCTCAACGTGATTCTCGGGCGGATGCCCGTCATGCAGGCGCGGATGGAGGCGGCGCGGGCGCGCGGCTACAGGTCCGGCATCAACGTGCTGGCGACGCTGGGCCACCACGAGGAGAACCTGCCCAACAGCTTGTCGGGCGATTACACGCCGATGACGGACATCAGCGGTGGAGTGTGCCGTGGGACGTTCTGCCCGAATGACGAAGCGATGCGGGCGTATATCGCCGGCGTGTACGAGGCGGTCGCCGGCGCGAAGCCCGACTACATCTGGATCGACGACGACGTGCGGCTCTTCGGGCACATGCCAATCGGCGCGGGGTGTTTCTGCGACACGTGCGTGGCCAGGTTTTCAAAGAGCAGCGGGAAAGAATACACGCGGGAGACACTGCGGGCCGCGTTTAACGCGGCACCGCTGGCCGATCAACTCGCGCTGCGAAAAGCCTATCTCCAGCACAACCGTGACACGATCAGCGGTCTGTTTCGCCTCATCGAAACGACGGTGCACGCGAAATCGCCGGGCATGCCGCTGGGTTTTATGACGGGCGACCGGTTTTTTGAAGGCTACGATTTCGACACGTGGGCGGGCATCCTGGCGGGGCCGCAGGGCGCGCCGGTCCTGTGGCGGCCGGGGGCCGGCACCTACACCGACGACCGCCTCGCAAGTATCACGGACAAGGCCCACGACATCGGCCGGCAGGTGTCGGTGCTGCCGGGTTACGTGACGCGCATCCAGTCGGAGCTCGAGAGTTTTCCCTATCAGCGGCTGAAGAAAAGCGAGCACGCGACGGCGCTCGAGGCGGCAGTTTACATCGCATCGGGCTGCACGGGCACCGCGTTCAACGTCATGTCGATGTACGACGAGCCGCTGGACGAATACGCGCCGCTGGTCGCGCGGCTGGCGCGGGTGCGGCCGTTCCTCGACACGTTGGCGGGCGAGTTGGGCCGCGCGACGCTCGAGGGCATCCACAGCGGGTGGTGCAAAGATTTCTACGCGGCGCAAAACGCGCCCGGGCCATGGCTGGGCGGGCCGATCACGCCGTCGCACTGCACCGAGATCTACGCGACGGGCCTGCCGGCGGCATATGCGGCGGGTGGCGCGCGTGTGACGGCGCTCGCGGGCGACCAGGCGCTGGCATTGCGCGAGGAGGAAGTGTTGTCGGTACTGCACGGCGGCGTGTACCTAGACGGCGCGGCGCTCGTGCGGCTGAACGACATGGGGTACGGGAAACTGACCGGGTTCAAAGTGGCCGAGGTCCGGCATATTGACTGCATCGAAGAACTGACAAGCCACGAGATGAACAGGGCGTTCGCGGGGAGGAGGAGAAACGGCCGGCAATCGTTTTGGAGATGCCCGACGTACCTGTTCGACCCGACCGCGGACGGCGCGCAGGCGATCTCGCGGTGCGTCGACTACACGTACAAGGAGACGGGGCCGTGCTGCATGGGCGTGTTCGAAAACCGCGAGGGCGGGCGCGTCTGCGTGGCGGGTTACTACCCTTACGAACAGTTGCAGAACCTCAGCAAGTCGGCGCAATTGAAATCCGTGATGAGATGGCTGTCGAAGGACACGCTGCCTGCCTACGTCTCATCGTTCCACCGGATCAACCTGTGGGCGCGCCGGCCGGAAGGGCGCATCGCGATCGCCCTGCTCAACGGCAGCCTCGACCCCGCGGAGAACGTGGAACTCCTCGTGCGGACTGAGAAGGGAAACATGACATTCACGACTGAGCGGAGTCGGGAAAACGTCACGGCGACTGGGGCGGACGGTATCTACCAGCGGTTTGTGTTGCCGATGATGCAACCGTGGGAACTGGCGCTGGCGGTTGTGTGATCAGCTGCCTATGTGGAGTGCGGCAGCTTGCTGCCGCTTTTGGGCAGTCTGCGGCGTCATAAAAGCGGCAGCAAGCTGCCGCACTCCACCATGCTTTCCATTTCTACATTGCTCGTTGCAGCCAGTCTGTCTTCGTTTGCAGCTTCGCCGGAGCAGTCCGCGGCGGATCTCGCTGTCCGAGTGCTCGGTGATCGCGCGGCCGAGTTCCGCTTCGCGTCCATTCCCGGGGAAAACGGCCTTGACGTCTTCGAGGTCGAGGCGAAAGACGGGGTGGCGACCGTGGGCGGTTCGACGGGCGTGGCGATGGCGTCGGGCCTGAACTGGTACCTCAAGTATGGGTGCAACTCGGACGTGTCGTGGCTGGGGGATCAACTCGAATTGCCGAAACCGCTGCCGGATTTCGCGAAGGTGCGGCGCGTCTCGCCATACAAGCATCGCTACTGTTTCAACTACTGCACGTTCAGCTACACGATGGCGTGGTGGGACTGGGCGCGATGGGAACGCGAGATTGATTGGATGGCGATGAACGGGATTAATTTGCCGTTGTCGGTGACGGGTCAGGAGGCGGTGTGGCAGGGTGTGTACCGGGGTCTTGGCCTCGAGGATTCAGACCTCGATAGTTTCTTCGTCGGCCCGGCGTACCTGCCGTTCGGCTGGATGGGCTGCATCGACGGCTGGGCGGGGCCGCTGCCGCAAACGTGGATCGATGAGCACCGCGACCTCGAGCAAAAGATCGCGGGGCGCGAGCGCGAACTCGGTATGCGGCCGGTGTTGCAGGGGTTCACGGGGCACGTGGCGCCGGCTATGATGAATAAGTTTCCGGATGCGCGCGTCCGGCCGCTGCCGAAGTGGTGCGAATTCCCGCCGACGTACGTGCTCGACCCGGAAGACCCGCTGTTCGCCCGCATCGCGCGTGTGTTCATCGAAGAGCAGACGCGCCTCTACGGCACCGACCATTATTACGCGTCGGATACGTTTATCGAGATGAGCCCGCCAAGCGACGACCCCGCGTACCTCGCGAACCTGGCGCGAGGCATCTACGGCGGGATGGCGGCGGCCGACCCCGAAGCAGTCTGGGTGATGCAGGGGTGGATCTTCGTCAACAATCCGAAGTTCTGGAAGCCGCCACAGGCGCAGGCGTTTCTCACCGCGCCGCCCGATGACCGGATGCTGCTGCTCGACCTGTTCTGCGACACCAAGCCGACGTGGGATCAGACGGAGCGCTTTTACGGCAAGCCGTGGGTGTGGTGCATGCTGCACAACTTCGGCGGCGTGCCGGGCCTGTTCGGCGACCTTAACAGCCTGGCGCAGGAACCGTCGCTGGCGCTGGCCCGGCCCGACAAGGGGCGGATGGAAGGCATCGGCATCACGATGGAAGCCACCGAGCAGAACCCGGTCGTGTACGAGCTGATGCTCGAGTCGGCGTGGCGGTCCGAGCCGCACGACGCGCGGGCGTGGGTACACCAATATGCGCGCCGGCGGTATGGCGCGGAATTAGAGGCCACAGAGAAAGCGTGGGACATACTGCTCGACACGGTCTATGCGCACAAATCGCCATCGAGTTTTGTGTTTTGGCGGCGCCCGGCGATCGAACCGAAATCGGCCACGCGCGAGCCGGAAAAGGTGGCCGAGGCGCTGGGCCTGCTGCTGTCGTGCGCGGACAAGCTGGCGGATCGGGCGACGTACCGTCACGACGTGGCGGACGTGGCGGTCCAGTGGCTGGGCGATCTGAACACGCGGCAACTCGGCAGGGTGATGGTCGCGTATAAGGCGGGAGACAAGAGCAAATTCGAGGCCGAGCGAGACGTATTCCTCGAGATGCTGCGCGACATGGACGCGTTGCAGGCGACGCGGCGCGAGACGACGTTGGGCAAGTGGATCGACGAGGCGGTCCGCTGGGCGCGTAACGACGAGCAGCGGCGCCATTACGAATGGAACGCGCGCAACCAGGTGACGTTGTGGGGGCCGGCGGACAGCATCCTGCACGATTATGCGCGGAAAAACTGGGCCGGCCTAATCTCAACGTTTTACCTCCCGCGGTGGGAGAAGTTTTTCGCCCGGCTGGACGAGACATGGGGCGGGACGTTCGACGAGGCGGGATTTGAGCAGGAGATCCGCGCGTGGGAAGAGCAGTGGACGCACAGCATCGGCCTCCCCCCCACTCCGGCCGGCGACACCATCGAAGTCGCGCGGAGCATCTATGCAAAGTACAAGTAGACGGAGGCCGGATATTGCGGTAGTGGTCGTGTTGGCGGGTCTGGCGCTGGCGGTGTTTTCGGACGTGCTGTTTGCGCGGGGACAGTGGACGGCGTCGGGTCCTGCGGGGGACGTGCTGAATTTTTACGACTCGTGCCGCATGTACGGGTTCGGCGAGATACGTGACGGCAACCTCCCGCTGTGGAACCCGCACGTGTTTTCCGGCGTGTCGTTTATCGGCAATTTCCAGTCGGCGCTGTTTTATCCGCCGAATCTGATTTACCTGTTTCTGCCCCTTGCGAAGGCGCTGAACCTGGACCTGGCGTTTCACGTGTTCTTGATGGGCGCGCTGACGTTTGCGTGGGCGCGCGGGCGCGGGATGACGCGGCCGGCGGCTTTTTTTGCCGGCGTGACGTCGATGTTCTCGGGTGCGTTTTTCATGCACGTGTTCGGCGGCCACCTCACAATGATCGCGGTGTTTGCGTGGTCGCCGCTCGTGTTCCTGGCGATTGACAAGCTCATTGAACAGCCGCGCGTTTCGTGGGTGCTGGGCGGTATTTTCGCCGTAACTATGATGCTGCTGGCGGGTTCGCCGCACCCGGTGTTTATCGTGGGAGTAGGCGTGGGCTTATACGTGCTACTGCACCTCCGGCGCGTCGTTACGAGTCCGAGCCGGCTGGCGGCTTTGGCCGCGATAGCAGTAGCGCCGCTGCTGTTGAGCGCGATCCAACTCTGGCCGTCGCTCGAGGTGACCGGCGGGTCGATGCGCGGCGCCGGAGCTTCGTACGATTTCGCAACCACGATGTCATTCCCGCCGGAAAACCTGCTGTTGCTGGTTATGCCGGGGTTCTACGGCGACGACATCACGCGCCCGT
>JAPLKX010000117.1 GCA_026387845.1 Candidatus Hydrogenedentota bacterium
AAGTCCGAGCAAACATAACAGTTTGCCCCCTTGGCCGCGGTGCATTTCGAGTGATCGACCACCGGCCGGACCGTGCGCCACTGCCCCGTTTTTCCTGCCTCGCCAATGCTGGGCGACGCCATGGCCGAAACGTGGTTGCACTTCCGCGTGGACATCTCACTTCTCCTGCAAGAGGGTGCTTTCGAACGTGATTCGGGCCGCGGCGAAGTTCCGCTCCGCCAGTTTGGCCGGGAACTTGTGGCGGATCGCTTCCTCGATGTGCTCGAGGCTCACCAGTTCCGTCGCCCGCGCCAGGGTCCCCAGCATGGCCGTGTTGACGATGACCGACCCCGCCACCACCAGCCCGCACTCTCTCGCCACCTGCGTCGCGTCCGCCGTCGCAATCCGGTACCGCCCGTTCAGACCAAGCGCCGCCGGCGACCGGTGGCTGTTGATGAGCAACCAGCCGTCTTTTTTCAAACCGTTGGTGGCGTCGGCGCACTCGAGCAGCGAGTCATCGAGTACGATAACGATATCGGGCGTCTCGATTTGCGAAAATATACGCAACGGCTCCCGCGACAGCCGCGTCGACGCCGTTACCGGCGCCCCCCGACGTTCCGCGCCGAACGTCGGCGCCGAAGTCACACCCTGGAATCCCGCCAGATGCGCCGCATGCGCCAGGATCTGCGCCGAAGAAATCGCCCCCTGCCCGCCGCGACCATGCCAGCGGACCTCCAAGATGCCTTTCGCGTTACAGCTCGTTGACGTGCTCATTTGCACTCGGAACCCGTCGAGTTATGCAGCCTCTGTACAACAACTTATCAGACTTCCGCACGGAAAGTCCAGAAACAATCCAAATATAGAAATGATCGGTTTGACACATGAACGTATTGACAGTTGGATGACGGTGCATCTATACTCGACAGACTTTCAGTGCAGTTACACACAATCCGATGGGGAGGGAGCAAAATGCGAGCACTCAAGATAGCCGTCTTAATCTTCATGTTGTTTTCGCCGCTGGTGTTTGCACAGACCGTGACCTATTCGCTGGGCGATGAGGTGGATTTGCTGGACGCCGCCTTCTATGCCGGCCAGCCCGAGGACGGCTCGAACGTTGGGGGTCGAATGGCGTTCTGGGGCGCCGCGTCAGGCAACGGCCAGACCGTTGTGTTTCTGGCCCTCAATGTCGACGCGGAGAGTTTCGCCCTGTTCCGTGTGGAGATTGGCGATCCATCGAGTTGGGATCGAGTTTCGGCTGATTTGGATGGGTCGCATGCGGGAATGGCCTTCACTCCCGACAACGCCTATATCCTTACTGACTCTTTCCGCACCAATTTGACTACCGGGGTTACCGAACCGTATCACCCGTTCGGCATCAATCCTTGGGAGGCGTCGGTGGCCAAGATAAATGGGGCGGACTGGCTGGTCGCTCATCCGAATTATGAAGTCACTCTCTTTCCCATCCTGCCGGATGGCTCGGAAGACCACTTGCGGCAACCGTGTATCGCAACTCAGTTCGGCCCACGCGTGCAGTGGCCGATTTTTCCCGAAGTCTCGCCCGATGGCACGTCCGTCGTCTTCACCGATTGGGCAAAACCCTCCGGAGAGCCTACCTTGGGGGACACGTATATACTGACCGGGCTTCAAGCCATAATGGGCGCCCCGAAAGTCGAGGGCACCGACATTTCCAGCCTGGCGCCCACCTCGCTTTCCGACCCGCGCATCATCGACGTGCGGGCTTCGGAGACTGAAGACTGTACGGTGACGCCGCATTTCACACAGGACGGCTCGAAAATCATCTATTCCGAAGACTGGAATCATGTGTACCAGTCCAACGACTTCTGGGGCACCATGCCTTTGTGCAATTGGGACATCATGGTGTCTGACGCCACGCCCGGAGGGGACGATTACCAGTTGGACGAGCCGTTGAACCAGGCTTGCGCCAGGCCTACGCCCGGTGGAACAAGACTCATTTACATACGGGAAGAGGCCGGCAGCTACCACCTGTACGTTAGCACTCTCGATACCGCCACGACGCTGGAAGCCGACGACTACGGCGCTCCCGAAGATAACGCCGTTATCACGACCGACACCGTCACCGCCACCGACACCGCTTCCACCGAGGTAACCATACCGGTGGGCACGATTGTCGATTTTCCGACTGGCGCGCTGCAGGAAATTCAGATCACCACGCCGATTGATCTGGTCGCCACGCCTGACCTGCCCCCCGATGTCGAGGGGATTCCGGTTTTGCGCGAGTTCGGGCCCAGCGGCACCACCTTCTCCCAGGCCGTCCTTGTCACCATCACGTATACGGACGCGGAGATCGAAGGGCTGAACGAGTCGCAACTGCGGGTGTTCTGTTACAACGAGGAGACGGGCGATTTCGACAGTGAAATCCTCGATATCGTCGATCGGGACCTTGATCACAATACGATCTCCTTCAACCTTACCCACTTCTCCCTGATCGGCCTTGGCGCGGAGGCCGCTCCCATGATGCCGGTTGGCGGCCTCGGCCTCGTTGTTCAGGCGGCCATTCTGGCGTTGGCCGGAGCCGGCGTTCTGAGGTCCAAACGCCGCTGAAATCTCAATAGCCCAATCCAAACTCGGATAGCCTGCGGTTCTCTTCCAATCGCCGGCTTTCTCCCTGTTCTTAAACCCGACTGCTGGTAAGAAAACGGCAACCGTGTCAAGATCCAAACGTCCCAATGGTCCCATGACGAAACCTCCGTCGCTTGCCTTACCCTTCTGCATTTGTTTTTCCTCCAGTCTCCAGCCTCCGATCTCGTTCTTGTCTTTTCCTCCGGGCTCCGGTCTCCAGACTCCGGACTAATTGAGTTTTTGTCCCGGGCATGTTCTAATAGGCGCAGCAAGTGCGCGTAATCCGGAGGTGCTATGGATACTTACCAATACGCTCAGTCCCAGGCGCTGTTTAAGCGGGCCGCCAAAGTCATTCCGTGCGGGGTGTACGGCCATTTCAGCCCGGCGCCGTACGTGCCGATCACGTCCTATCCGTTTTATGCGGCCCGCACCCAGGGGTGCCACATCTGGGACGTCGACGGCAACGAGTTCATCGATTACATGTGCGCCTACGGGCCCATGGTGATCGGGTACAAAAACCCGGTGGTCGACGAGGCGTTCCTGGCACAGGCTCGAGTGGCCGACGGCGCCAGCATGGCCTCGCCCAAAATGGTGGAACTGGCCGAGTACCTCGTCGACCTGATCCCGGTGGCCGACTGGGCCTTCTTCGCGAAAAACGGCGCCGACGTCACCAACTACGCCTGCATGATTGCGCGGGCCGCCACCGGCAAACGCAAGATTATCGCCATCAAGGGCGGGTACCACGGATCCGCCGCCTGGATGCAGGGTCCCTGTCATCCCGGCGTACTGGACGAAGACGTGGCGCAAGTCGTACGCATTCCCTGGAACGACTATCCCGCGCTCGAACGCGCCGTCGACCAGCACCATGACGATGTCGCCGGGTTTATCGCCACGCCGTACCATCACCCCGTGTTTGTCGACAACGCCATGCCCGCCGAAGGCTACTGGCAAAAAGTCGAGGCGTTGCTGCGCCGCAAAGGCATCGTGTTTATCATCGACGACGTCCGCACCGGGTTCAGGCTTCACATGGGCGGGTCGAATGAATACTTCGGGTTCAAACCCGACCTGATCGCGTTCTGCAAGGCGTTGGCGAACGGCTACCCGATCTCGGCGCTCGTTGGGACCGGCGCGCTGAAATCGGCCGCCGCAAAAGTGTTTCAAACCGGCAGCTACTGGTTTTCGGCGGCGCCGATGGCGGCGGCGCTGGCCTGCCTCGAGGAGATGAAACGGATCGACGCGCCCAGGATCATGCTCGATCAGGGCAAAAAACTGCTCGACGGCATGGCCGCGATCGCCCGCGGGTACGGCCACACGTTCAACATCACCGGCGCCACGTCGATGCCGTTTCTCAGCACCGCCGGCGATGAAAGCCTCATGTTCCACCAGAGCCTGTGCGGCGAGTGTACGCGCCGCGGCGTACTGTTCACTTCCCACCACAACTGGTTCTTGTCCACCGCTCACACCGACGCCGACATCCAGCGGACGTGGGACATCCTCGACGACGCGTTCCAGGCTCTCAAAAAAGGCGCGGCTACAACCGCCGACACCCAACGGCCCGCCACCGTCCCCGCGGCTGGCCAATAAGCCCAACACCAGCAGGAGCATCTCATGGCAATTACGGATCAGGAAATCGCGGAACTCAAACAGCTCGCCAGGAAGGTGCGAGAAGACATCATCGACGTCACCGGCTGGTCGGGCGGCACCCACATCGGCGGGTCGCTCAGCATGGTCGAGATCGTCACCAGCCTCTACTGGAAGTACCTCAGGATCCAGCCGCACAACCCCCATTGGGAAGACCGCGACCGGTTCGTACTCAGCAAGGGCCACGGAGGCGTCGGCCATGCCGTCGTGCTCGCTCTCAAAGGCTACTTCCCGCCCGAACAACTGCGCGACTTCAACAAGTCCGGGTCCGCGTTCGGCATGCACCTCGATTGCAACAAGGTTCCCGGCGTCGATTGCTCGACCGGCTCGATGGGCCACGGGCTCCCGATGGCGGTCGGCCTGTCGCTGGGCGCGCGGCTCCTCAAGAAAGAGTGGCGCACGTATTGCGTGATGGGCGACGGCGAATGCGACGAAGGCTCGATCTGGGAGGCCGCGATGTCGGCCGCCCATTACAAGCTCGACAACTTGCTCGGGTTCGTCGACCGCAACGGACTGATGATCGACGGGCCGACCGAAAAAGTCATGGCACTCGAACCGTTCGTCGACAAATGGACCGCGTTCGGGTGGAAGGCCCTGCCGATCGATGGCCACGATTTCCGACAGCTCGCGCAGGCCATCGATTTCGCCCTCGAGCACAAAGGCCAGCCCGTTGTCGTCATCGCAAAAACCGTCAAGGGCAAAGGCGTCGAATTCATGGAAAATAAGGCCGCGTGGCATTACGGCGGGCTCAACGCCGAGCTGGTCGAAAAAGCCAAACGCGGATTGGGAGACGCATCATGAGCAGCGGCGGCGTGACCTGGAATGTTTACGATGCGGACAAGCTCACCCAGCGCGAGATCTACGGCTTGGTGTTGTGCGAACTCGGCGAGCGGTACCCCAAAATCGTCGGCCTATCCGCCGACCTCGCCCAGTCCACCAAGATCGGCATGTTCGGCGAGAAGTTCCCCGAACGGTTTTTCAACTTCGGGATTGCCGAGCAGAACATGTTTGGGGTCGGCGCCGGGCTCGCCAAAGCCGGGCTGATCCCGTTCATCTCGACGTTTTCGGCGTTTGCGTCGATGCGGGCGTGCGAGTTCCTCCGCACCGACATCTGCTACCAAAACCTCAACTGCAAGATCATCGCAACGCACGGCGGCACATCGTTCGGTCCCGCCGGCACCACACACCACGCCACCGAAGACCTCTCGATCGTGCGCGCGTTCGCCAACCTCATCGTGATCGTCCCCGCGGACGCGCTCGAAACCGCCAACGCCGTCCGCGCCTGCATGGACATCAACGGGCCCGTGTACATCCGGATCGGCAGGGGGTTCGAGCCGCGCGTCTACGAGTCCGAAGACTATGGTTTCCAGATCGGCAAGGCCGTCGAGATGCACCCCGGCACCGACGTCACCGTCATCGCGACCGGCGTGACGGTCCTCCACGCCGTGCAGGCCGCCAAAATCCTCAAGGAAGACGACAAGCTGAGCGTGCGCGTACTCAACATGCACACCATCAAACCAATTGATCGCGAGGCTATCATCAAAGCCGTCCTCGACACCCGCCGGATCGTCACGTTCGAAGACCACAACGTGATCGGCGGGCTCGGCACAGCCGTCGCCGACGTCATCGCCGAGAGCGGGAAAGGCTGCGCGTTCTACAAGTCCGGCATACCCGACGAGTACACCATCATCGGCTATCCCGAAGACATCCTCCACTACAACAAAGTCGATACCGACGGCGTGATCGAGAAAGTCCGCGAGATTATGGGCAAAGAGTTCGAGGCCGACGAAGACTGGGAAGACGAGGTCTAACCCATGGCTACCGAAAAAGACCTGCTCGTCTCCAGAATCTTCTGCCGGGCCGTACTGCCCGTCATCAAAGTCATGCTCGAAGACGACCCGAAAACTCGAGCCAAATTCGCCAAAGTCCGCGCCGTCGTCCAGTTCGTTGCGAAAGATCACGACGGCGACGTCGGCGCATACCTCGATTTCGACAACGGCGCGTTCGTGGTTGGGCACGGCGTCGCCGCCCGCGCCGACATCACCTTCCGGTTCTCAACCGTGGCCAAAATGAACGCCATGTTCGCCGGCAAACCCGTCCTCCCCCGCATCCAAGGCATGTGGAAAGTCGGCCTGCTCGTCAAAGTGCTCGGCCTGCTCATGGGACTCAAGATCCTCATGCCCAACGCAAAGCCAAAGACGCCCCTCCAGGCGCGCCTCAAAGTCAAAATGACACTCTACATGGTGTCAACCGCCCTCAGCCAGCTAAATAAAGGCGGCCACCCCGACATGGTCGAATGGTGCGCCAAACAGCCCGAGCGCATCTACCAATGGAGCGTCGACGGCGAAGACATCGCCTGCTACCTCCGCGTCAAAGCCGGAAAATCACAGGCCGGCAGAGGCATGTACACCCGCCGAAAACCAATCGTCCACATGAAATTCAGCAGCATCGACAACGCCCTACCCGTCCTCACCAACCAAATCGACACACTCCAAGCCATGAAAACCGGCCTCGTCACCAACGACGGCTCCCCAGAATACGGCGCCCAAATCGGCGACCTCATGCTCAAAGTCGCCCAGCTCGTTACGTAGGGTTGAGGCCTAACTTTGGCCGTTCCATTGGGGGAAGCAGTGGATAGATACTCGCGATTTGAGTATGCATGAAAGGCTAAGGGAAGAGGTAGTTGCCGTGACTGAGAATTGCCACAAATGTTCTTTTTCCTCTGCCGAGAATCGCTTGGTGGATGCCATGACGTCATGGATTGACTGTGATAGGCATTATGGCTCCCCGGACCACTTTCGGCGTCATCTTAATGCATGTATTCAATCACTGAGGAGCGTGACGTGGATTCTGCAAAAGGGGAAGGATAAATTCCCGGCTTTTGACACGTGGTACTCAGGATGGCAACAGAAGATGAAAAGCGATCCGGTCCTACGCTGGTTGGTATCAGCGCGCAATAAGGTTGTGAAGGAGGGTGATTTAGAAACATGCAGTAAAGCCAATGTATCATTGCTGAAGTCTTGGCTTGATACTCCCAGTTTTCAAGTTGAAACATCACCGTCGCAAACCTCTCAGGAAATCGCAGCTCTGGTACTAAGAACAAAACCGCCTGATCGATTGCTGACATAGCCGCCAACAGATACAAAGGGATAATCGACGTCCAAGAACGACTAAAATCTGCTAAGACATTCATCGACTTGGTCGATTGTCATCTTGACCTTGCCAAGATTATTCTTCATGCAGATGGCTACCACAGTCCTACTGCAATAATTGGATGTGAAAATAATCTGCATTACATTCATACACTTAACTTCCCTGACAAGGCGGGGAAACTGCTTGTAATGCGTAATTTGGCCAAAGACATGGCAAAAATGAGGGCAACTTCTGTCATCTTGGTGGCGGAAGCGTGGTCATACATGCCTGAGGATCCTTCAATCCGTTTGGAGGTGATCCAAGTGGTAGGAGCTCGAAAGGACGGAGGAGTTGTTGACAGAAATCAGTTCTTTCATAGGGATGCATCTGGCGAAATCGTATTTGATCAAGAATTTGTTGATGAAGGCCCAATGTACTTCCTTGAACCGATTCGCGAGGTTTGGTGCTGCGAGTGGCACAGGTTGCAGTAGAGGGCCATTCATCCAACCTGCCACTTTTCTTGGTGCCATTGACGCCTCTGCTCGCCGTGGACACATGGTGGAAACACGAAACAAGGAAACAGCCACCTATTTCTGCCACGCAAATGTTCCGTCACCCGCCTTGCAAACAACACGTCACGCGCCGGTGCCGTAATGTGCGCTGTAGATATCAATGACGCGCCGGATCATCTTTTGATAGGACGTGTGATGCTGGCGGGCGATGCTCTTAAAGAAGTCGACACTGTTCTTGCTCAAAGAGATGGTCACCTTGACCTGATCCTCTTTGAGCACCAACTTGTCTGGTGGAGGTAGGAAGTCGCGGGGTGGCTGACGCTGGTGGTGGGGCAGAGGATGTCCTTCTTTCCTATTTCCGCGCGCCGAAGGCGGAAACGCCATTTTCAAAGGTCGTTTCCACCTGCGCCGCAGTAAAATCCCATCGTTCCTGACGGCCTACAGGAGTTCGTCTAGCATCGTTACGAAGCCGACGGACATCGGCGACTCGCTCGGATATTTCAAGAACTCGACGTGGCCATCCATGTACAGCACGTTGCTGCCGCCCGGCACGTGGTTCATGTTCTGCGGGGCGCCGGGAAGGGCCTCGTCGTACATGACGTGTATGTCGCTCTGTGCCATGGCCGAAGCCGCCGGATTGTTTATGTCGGTGATAAAGAAGCCCTCGATACCTTCGCGAAGCCGGTAGCCCGTCAAGGTGCCGGCGCTGACGTCTTCATCAAAGAAGCTGCTGTCGTTTGCGCCGGCCGCCCAATCCGCGGATGCGTTCATCAGATCCGTCTTCATTGGGATCCTCGTTGCGGTTGAACCGGCCATCAGCGAGCCGCTGATAGTCGCTGTCGGACGGGCACCCCAGGATCATGATATCGGTCAGGTACTCCGGATAGATGGCTATGCCGCAAGGCATGGCCCAAATGCCCGCGTGCCGGAAATTGCTGCCATCCGCGTCGCATTCGAATCGTCTCAGAGGCGGAAACAACCCACCTTTCGCCTCGTTGGCGTACATCTTAAACACGAGTCCCAATTGTTTGAGGTTATTGGCGCAGCTTGCGCGCCGGGCCGCTTCCCTGGCCCGCGCCAGCGCGGGCAGCAGGATTGCCGCGAGGATACCAATGATGGCAATCACTACCAACAGTTCGATAAGTGTAAACCCTTTCTTACTCATGACAAATCCTCCTCTTTTTGTCCCTGCCTTGCAAGGAGCCGCCCCCTAACTTAAGAGTAGCACGAGATCCCTTTATCTGCAATAGGCGGAAATAACGGGAATATCTATTTGACTATCATCGGCAACGGGCGAAAATGTTCTGAAACGTTACTTTGGGGGGAGTATTATTGACGCACTGGTGAGGAGGGGTGTGATGTGGGGGTTCGCGGGGTGGGGTCGCGCCCCCGCGCGACCGGGTGGCCCCGGCGGAAAAAACGCCGACGGCGTCTGCCAGGGGTGGGGTCGCGCTCCCGCGCGACCGGGTGGCGGTGGAGGTGGCGCTTTGAAGGCCTAGGTTGGGGTGTTGGGGCTACGGTCGAGCGGGAGCTCGTCCCCACCGCTGAATTCCACCGCGCCTTGAAGGCTTGGAATTTTGGCGGCGTCGCCAGCCTTCTTGCGCATGCGTGTTTCCACAGCGCATACTTCTGGTGGATTGCCATTTCCCGATACCCAAAGGCGCTGCAGCTGTGACTGTCAAGACCTCGTTAAGGCCTGTGCCGCGGCCAACGCCGCGGCCAATGCCGCGCCCGTTCCTTAAATGGGCCGGCGGGAAAACCGGTCTGCTTGCCGAACTGCTCGAGCGCGTCGAGGCCGCCCAGCCATTCTCATCCTATTTCGAACCGTTCATTGGCGGCGGCGCGCTGTTCTTCGAACTGGCTCGCCTCGGCCGGCTCCCCGGTTGCGCTGTCCTGTCCGATGCGAACGTCAACCTCGTCTCGGCGTACCTCGGCGTCCGCGACCACGTCGACGCCGTCATCCGGGCCCTTCTGCGTCACAAAAGTTTGCATTCGCGCGACCATTACTACGCCGTCCGCGACGCCGCGCCCCGCTCACTGCCCGCCAGAGCCGCCCGCGTCATCTACCTCAACCGGACCTGTTTCAACGGGCTGTACCGGGAAAACAGCCGCGGCCGGTTCAACGTCCCCATGGGCCGCTACAAAAACCCGCGAATCTGCGACGAATCCAACCTCCGCGCATGCTCTAAAGCGCTGCAACCCGCCCAACTCGCCGTCAAACCGTTCCAACACGTCCTCGACGCGGGGCGTACCGGCGATTTCGTCTATTTTGACCCGCCGTACCATCCCCTCAGCAAGACATCCTCATTTACCTCCTACGACAGGGCCGGGTTCGGCGAAAAAGACCAGCGGCTCCTCGCCGACGTCTTCGCACAACTCTCCGCCCGCGGCGTCAAATGCCTCCTGTCGAACTCGATGACCGATCTCGTGCGACACCTATACGCCGATTTCACCATCGAAGAAGTCTACGCGCCCCGACACGTCAACAGCCGCCCCGACCGCCGCGGCAAAATCCCCGAAGCCCTCATCCGTAACTTTTAACCCACTCTACCCAGCCCCCCATTGGTCCCAATTGTCCCAATCGTCCCAATGGTCCCATTCGTCCTCTCCGCAAGACCCTCTTTTTACCTACAGGCTATAGGCTTCTCTACCCTGTTCTGCACAAGCTCGAAAACGACGGCTTGGTGCGGGCGCAATGGCAGGATGCCGACACCGGCCGCCGCCGCAAGTACTACTACATCACCGCCGGCGGCCGCGAAGCCCTCGCAAAGCGCGTCGCCGAATGGAACGGCATTCACCAAATCGTGCTTCGCCTTGCGGAGGAACCCAATGTCTGACGCCATGAAGCCGGAAACCCGCCAGCAGATGCGCGACCTCTGCAACAAAATCTCAGTCGCCCACGACCTTGACGAATCCATCCAGGAAGAGTTGCTCGGTCACATGGAAGATAAGTTCCTCGCCTACCTCTCCGGCGACGAACCCCTCTCCGACCAGGACGCCTTCATCCTCGTCCGCGAGCACTTTGGCAACCCCGCAACCGTAAAGTCGCTCATGCAGGAAGCCCACCCCGGCGCTGTCCGCGCCAGCCTCGCCAGGCGAATTGCCGCGGTCGCCGTCGCCGCCACAGCACTGCAAGTCGTGTTCTATTGGGTTACTCTGCCCCTCGACATGCTTTTCTGGCAAAACACGGCCCTTGGCGGCAATGGTTGGCTCGTAAACGCGTATTCGGTGTTGGGCACGGCCCTGCGCCTGGTGGTACTGGGGCTCATACTTCTACGCTGGCAACGCATGATCTCCGCGGGCCGAAAACCCTGGTTCCTTAAGGAGCGGCCAAGAGGGCTCATTTACCTGTTCATCCTGCTTGTGGCCGTGTGGATGTTCACGGGAATCAGCTACTACCACTACATGACCATGCGCGGATCGATGTACCGGGCGCCCGAATGGTTCCTTTACGCATGCGCGTACGTCAGCGCGACCTTGTCCTGTTTAATGTGGCTTTGGTGGTGCGACAGGCCCCCCAGAACGATGCTCGCCATGGGCGCGGCCGCCATCGCGTGGCTCGTCTACCCGCTGTTGCGATTCACAGGCACGTTTATTGGTGTTTTCACCGGCCAGGTCACAACCGGGCCTGGTGCCGCAAGCGAAAATTTTCCCCGTTACGCACACACGTTTGCATCAGACCTGTGGCAGGGTTTCGGCCAAGTGCTGTGGTTCAACGGCAAAATGGCAATCCCCTCTGTCGCCGCCGCCATCGCCCTCTACCTCATCTACCGCCTCACCCGCCGTCAAAGGCACCTCCCCCTGGCAGACTGACCCATCTTTGCGTCTTAGCGCCTTTGCGAGAGTTCCTCCGGACTCCGGTCTCCAGACTCCGGACTAAACCTCCTCGTCCTCCATCGCCTCCTCATACGTGCAACCCGGCTTCGGGCACTTCCTCACCCCTGGCTTTCCTCTGCCCTTCGTGACCACCGTCCACGAATTTCCGCACACAGGGCACGGCGTCGTCTGGTCCAACTGCCCAAACGCCGCAAAATCGCACTCCGGGTACCGGTCGCAACCGATGAATCGGCGCCGGTTCGCCAGCCGGATCACCAGGTTGCCTTCGCACCCCGGCTTAACGCACTTCAGCCCCAGTTCCATCGGTTTCGTGAACTTGCACTTCGGGTACTTCTCGCACCCGTAGAACTCGCTGCCCGTCCGGCTCTTACGGATTAACAGGTGCGCTCCGCAACTCGGGCACAACTGGTCCGTCTTGACCGGCGGCTCTTTTGGGGCCTGCGCCACTTTATTTCCGCTCTGGTCGACGTTGTACGTGTTCTTGCACTTCGGGTAATTCGAGCACGCCATGAACTTCCCAAACCGGCCCTCGCGAATCACCATCTGACCGCCGCACTGATCGCAGACCACGTCCGTCGGCTCGGGCGCCGACTGCCGGCTGATCCGCCGCGTCGTCTTGCATTCCGGGTACCGCTGGCACGCGATGAACAACCCGTACCGGCCTTCCCGCACCTCGAGCGGCGACCCGCATTCCGAACACCGATCTTCGCCCTCCAAAACCTCGTGCACGATCCGTTTCTGCGCCGCCTCGAGGTCGCCCACAAAACTCTTGTAGAACACACGCAGAAGGTCATGCCACTCCCGGTTGCCTTCCTCGACGTGGTCCAAGTCTTCTTCCA
>JAPLKX010000030.1 GCA_026387845.1 Candidatus Hydrogenedentota bacterium
GTGGCGGCCCGGCGACTGAGGGGATTGTCTTTGTGGCGCCGTTTCCGCCTGTGCAATTACTGCGGTGACAGCTTCCTTTAGTCTGACCGCTTTTGGTGTTCTTCGATTACCCAGCTCATCCAACAACTGGCGCAGCACCTGCACATTACCGCGATTGTCATTGAACACCGCTTGGAGTTGGTCAAAATTGAAGCTGAAATAAGGCCTGCCTTTCACGATACTCTCCCCGAGGTCCTTCCCGTTACAGCGTTGGCCCCATTAAAGGCATTATGGCGGGCGCACATTGTTTCTTCAAGGCCGGGGAAAACTGGACTGACTTCATACGCCATTTATTTACATGTGCTTGGCAAGTCTTTTCGCGTCAGCAAGAACGAGTTTTCGACAGCCGCAACGGGTTACTTCTTCCAGCGCTTCTTGGCGAGGGCGCGGAGCAGGATCGGGCCGAGCCGGGTCCTGGACAGGCCGATGAGGAGCCGGTTTTTACGGCAGGGTATGAATACGGTGCGGTTGGAATCCAGCGCCGCCAAGGATTGTCTGGCGACGTCCTCGGCATTCATCCAGAGGCCCTTGGAGATGTCCATGCGCTTGAAATCCTGGAATTCCGTTCTGCTGGCCACCCCTGGCGCGCAAGAGCATACGGCAAATGCCTTCTGCCATATATTTACCGGAAACGCGCGAACAGAGGGCGATTCAGAGGACAGGATGGAAAGTTTTTCAGGAATTTAAGTCAAGGGGAGGCTGGTTTCCGACAGCAGACGACAGAAACAGTACCATCACCTTGGAGCCATGGCTGATGAATTCACTAAGTATGCGGTGGCAGAACTTCCTGTTCCATGCGGAGCATTTCCAGTACCGTGAAATCGGGCGGAAACTCGCTCTTCGTGCATATTCCAACACTTATTCCTATTGTTTGCGCCGCGATCTGGAAATCCCGTTTCCAGCGCCGGAAGCGCGAATTCCCATCATCGTCCGGCGGCTTGCAGATGATGACATTCCCAAACTGTTTGGCAATATGTCCAGGCTTCCTATTCCCGATCAAGCCGATCTTCAGGCCCGGTTGACTCATTGGAAAGCCAATATTCCCACCTGCTACGTTGGGGTCACCGTGGACGGTGCGCCAACGTACATTCAGTGGTTGATGGGACCAGAGCACAATGAGAAGATCCAGGCATATTTCAACGGCACCTTTCCGGTGCTCGCGCCGGATGAGGCGCTGCTGGAAAATGCCCTGACACTGGCAGACTTTCGCGGGAAAGGCATCATGCCGGCGGCGATGGCGCGCATTGCCGAGCAGGGCAAATCGCTTGGCGCGCGGTACGTGATCACCTTCGTCGAGCAGCACAACATTCCATCGCTCAAAGGATGCAAGAAGTCAGGTTTTCATCCGTACATGATCCGCCAGGAACGGTGGGTGTTGTTCCGCCGGTTGCTGACGTTTACGATGCTTCCGAAGGGCACACTGTATCCGTTTGAGGCCTATGAAGCGATGCGGGAAAGCGCCTGACTTCCCATCCTCTACACGTTTCCGATTATTTTCAAACGGGGAACAACTGGCATTTCCCCAGATGTACCTGTAACGGCTGATACACCAGACAGGAGGTGCTCATGGAGAAAGCCGTGCTCATGGAGAAAGCCGAACGGAAAAGTTTTGACAGTCCCGACGAGGTCCGCGAGTTCCCTCACGGCCGCCTGGAGCTGATCAGGGTGGGCGAAGTCACTCTCGGCCGCGCCACACTCGAACCCGGCTGGAAGTGGTCAACGAGCGTGCAGCCCATGGCGAATACCAAGAGCTGCGAAGCACGCCATTTCCAATACCACGTCGCCGGCGTGCTGAAGGTTGTGATGGACGACGGGACCGAATTGGAGTGCCGCCCCGGAGACGTCTCGCTGCTGCCGTCCGGCCACGATGCCTGGGTGGTCGGTGACGAGCCGGTGGTCGTCATCGATTTTCAGGGCATGGCGGATTACGCAAAGAAGTAGGGTGTTCGGGAACTGCAGCGGGTTATTTCTTCCAGCGCTTTTTGGCAAGCGCGCCCAGCAAGATCGGGCCGAGCCGCGTCCTGGACAGGCCTATGAGGAGCCGGTTTTTGCGGCCGGGTATAAACACGGCGCGGTTGGAATCCAGGGCCGCCAACGATTCTCTGGCGACGTCCTCGGCATTCATCCACAGGCCCTTGGAGATATCCGTGCGCTTGAAGTCTTGGAATTCGGGCGTATCGTGGAATTCCGTATAGGTAAATCCCGGGCACAGCGTCTGCACGCGCACTCCCGTCCCTTCAAGTTCCTTTGCAAGCGCCTCCGCAAACGTTATCAGGTACATCTTGCTTGAACAATAGGTGACGGCGTTGGGCATGGCGAGGTAGGCTGACCCTGACGATACGTTAATGATATCGCCATGTTTGCGCGCAATCATTCCGGGCAGGGCCGCGTGGGTGAAACGCACGGCGGCAATGACGTGCACGTGGATCATGTCCAGATGCTTGGCCAACTCCACGTCGGCAAAATGCCCCATCGTGCCGAACCCGGCATTATTGACCAACATGTCCAGGCGCGGCATCAGGCGTATTTTTTGCTCGACCCGCTCAACATCGCCCGGTTGTGCCAAATCAGCGACTAATATGTCCGCTGTTACGCCGTGGTTCCCCGCAAGTTCTCCCGCCAACGCCTCCAGTTTCGCCTGCCGGCGCGCGACCAGCAGCAGGTTGTATTCCTGCTGTGCGAGAATGCTCGCAAAAGCCGCTCCAATCCCGCTCGATGCGCCCGTAATGAGTGCGGTTTTGAGTTCGCCGGCCATAGATCAAGGTTCCAATTCAAAATGGCTGATGGCTAATATATTATCTTTCGGCTCCTTTGAAAACACGGCGCGCACGCGCATCCCGATTGCGGGTTGTGCACCATCGGCGCAATTCAAAATATGAGCAAAAGGCGTATCGGCGCCATCCAGCTTGATTAACGCCAACACGTACGGCGGTTCCTTGGGCTGATACGGCTCCTTATAATTAATGACGGTGTACCCCGTAATTTCACCGCTGGACCCTACGTCCACCCAATGGCTGGTCAGATCGGAAAAACACCGCTCGCAGGTCTGCCTCGGCGGGACGAACGTTGTTTCGCATTTCGGGCACCGGACGCCCAGAATCCTTTTCTCATCCCGGAGCGCAATCAAAAATTTGCTGCCCACGGCGCCCGCAAAATACTGGTACGGCAGCGCCATCTTCCCTTCGACCACATACGCGTATTCAGTCTCGCCACTCATACGTGCTGCTCCTTAAGCTCACTCGATAATCTCGAAGTATTTTATGTCGCCCATAGTTCCGTCGCGTTCCTCGGAAAATACAACGCGAACCCGCAATCCCCGCCGGACTTTGCTGAGATCCGGCGCGTTAAGCAAATGCCACAGCGGCGCATCCCCCTGCGTACGATCAAGCTGCGCCCAACACAGGACATACGGCGTCTCGCGCGTCTCGCCGGTCAGCGGATCCGGGCTCGAATAGTAGACAATGTCATAGTCGCGGATGGCGCCTTCCGGCCCCAACTCCTCCCATTCGGTCGCCTCGACGCTGCATAACGCGCAGACTTCCCGCGGCGGCAACTGATGCCGGCCACACTTGGGGCATTTGTTCGCCATGATGCGTTTGTTATCGCGCAACTCGCGCAGAAACCGCCCCATCACCGGTCCCGTCGAGAACCGTTGCGCGATGGACAAAATCTGCCGCGATACTATAAGTTCGGGCCCGCCCTCTTTTTTGTTACTCATGGCTTTTCCTTTGACAGCAGCATCAGCACCGTCCACAGCGTTCCTCCGAATCCTGAAGCCAGGGCCATGTTTACATCACCCGGCACCTGGTGTTTGCCCGCCGTGCCACGACCTGCATGGCCGCCTCCGCTACGCGAACCAATGCCGTCGCCCCAATCGGATTGCTGGCTTGCACGCCGCCTGACGGATTAAGTGGAAATTCACCCTCTATGGCAATTTGGTCATTCTCCACCATCTTTACATGCTCATCGCTTTCACACAACAGAAAATCCCCCAGCCAATCCACGCCCCACCATGCCGACGGGTCGTACATCTCAAACACGTCAATTTGATGAATCGGGTCCGTGATACCGTTACGCGCATATAGGCGTTCGGCCGCCACCCGATGCGTGCTCTTTCCGGAGTTGAAAATCAAGGTCTCTTCCCGATGCACCGTCTCATGATCCACCACCCACGCCGGATTCGCACCCAACTGCGCCACCTTGTCTTCCGAGGCAAAAATGACGGCGCAGGCCCCATCGCTCTGCGAACACATGTGTATCATGCGCAGTTCTCCAACCAGCGGCGGCGTTTGCGTGGCTATTTGCTTCATGTACTTGCGATCAAGTCTCAACCGGCGATGCGCCTTCTCGTTGCGCATCGCGTGTTCGTCCATGATGATTCGCATTTTAATGGCCGCGTTTTTTGCGCGTTCCTCGCCAAACTGTTCGATCAGTTTTTGCGCCGCCGTGCCCGTAAGCGCCCCCGTCTGAAGGCTGCGGCCCCACAAGGGATCCGCCATATTCGTGATGCCGCCCGTGGCATGGCCTTCCTCGAGCTTCTCGAATCCTATCGCCAGCACCACGTCGTGCAGGCCCGACGCCACAAGATTATCCGCTGCACACGCCAGCGTTGCCCCCGTGGTGCCGCCTGTGGTCAGACGCACCCCGGGTTTGCCCCAGGCGCCCGTGCCCAGCACGTGCCACATGTCCGGCTGATGCACCATCTCGAACAGTTCCATGTTGCCATGCAGCACGCAGTCCACGTCATCCATGGTCAGGTGGGCGTCTTCGAGCGCTTCCACAACGGCCTCGTGGATCAGTTCCGGCTGATTGACTTCTTCACGATGGCTGGAAAATTTGGACATGCCGCTGCCGATAATGGCAACGTTCCGGTTCTTTTTCTTCATGCCGCGGCCCTTTCTAATTTTCCAGCACGACAACCGTCTGCAACTGCCCCGCGGGACCCGTTGCGCCGTGGGCCAGCGCACGTTTCGCGCCGGGCACTTGCCGGCTGCCGGCCTCGCCGCGCAACTGAATAACCGCCTCGGCCACCCTGGCCATGCCGCCCAATATGAGCGGGTTCCCGGCCAGCATACCGCCCGACCTATTCACGTGTTGTTTTTCCGGCCCGCCGTCAGCCAACCATTTCGCCCCTTGCCGCGCCGGACATAGTGCTAATCCTTCGGCGTATTGCGGCTGTTGATGCGCGTATTGATCGGCGATTTCGACGACCTCAAACGCATCTGTCGGATGAGTAACCCCCGCCATTTCATAGGCCTTTTTTGCCGCACGCTCCAAAGAGAAATTGCCGGCGAGATCTCTTTCGCCCAGGAAAAAACTGTCGTAGCAGTTGCCCAACCCCGTGATCCATACCGGTCTATCCGTTAGTTCGGCGGCCCGCTCCTCGCTGGCCAGAATCATGGCGATTGCCCCGTCGGAAACCGGGTACATGAACGACTGCCGGATCGGCGCCGCCAACATCGGTGCGGCAAGCGCCTGTTCGCGTGTCACTGCGGCTGTTTCCTGTGCAACCGGATTCTCGCGGGCCCATTTGCGCGAACGCACCACAACGTCCGCCAGTTGGGCTTCCGTAACGCCCGTTCGAGCCATATACGCCTGCGCCTGCAAAGCGGCCGCCGCAACGTAATCCAAACCCACCGGGCGCGTATAGAACGGATCGAACGCGAGATGCGTGATTTGATTGCGGCTGGCCGACTGCGATTCCTTGCAATGGCCCGCCAGCAGCACAATGTCGTGATGATTGGAAAGGATGGTGGCCGCCGCATAATACACGCCTTGCGCGCCATCGGCGGCGACTTTTTCCTCGCTCTGATGATGGGCCCCGACGACGTCCGTAATCGCCCCATCAGAAATCGTGCGCGCGTCGAACACGTCGTCCGAGACCGTCACCGCCGCTTCAATTCCCCCCGCCCCAAATTGAAGCCCCGTCTGCCGCAGCACCTTCTCCACGACTTCCCACAGCATGCCCTGAAAACGCACCTGCCATTTGTCGCGTTCAAACTTGGTCTGTGCAACCGCGCAAATGGCCACGCGGCCTCCCGCGCCACGATGTTTAGCCACAGATTGCCTCCCCGTTTTCCATAAACGCCGGCTGATGCGCCGCGCTTCTCAAACACGCACGCGCGCCGCCTGCTTTGATGGTTCTCAAAATCGCATCCCGGTCCTTCTCGCACGCCACTTCAATCCACGCCCGCCCACAGCCCTCGCGCGTATGACAATCGTCCGATGCAACCTTTGGATAAGGTATTTGATCAATATCGAATTCAGCCGTATAGAAACCCTTTGAAGTGACTTCCACCGCATGCAGCGGCATCATCGCCTGAATTTCCTGTATACGCTCGATTATTCGATCCACAGGCAGATTGTAATCCGCCGGGTGAGCAAACATATTGAGCATCTCACTGTCACCATGAAGTTCGGTAACGTGGAAATAACCCCGCGCAAATACCGTCTTCTCAACTCCCTTGAATACCAGAACCTTCTCAAACTCATCCGGCACGTTGTCATACGCCGCCGGTTGCAGCAAAAAATCGTGGTCCGTCAACGCGACAAAATCAAACCCAAGCCTATGGTAGACCTCCAGCAGTTCCTGCGGCTTAAGTTCACCGTCTGAACAACTGGTGTGCGTGTGCAACGCGCCTTTCAGCGTCGGAACGTTCTGCGAAGGACGGCTCACTGTTTCTCCAACAGGGCAGCCATAGAACGCATCATGCTCATCGTTTTCCATTGGCCTTCCTGGCATACTTCACCGCGCTGATTGATCACCTTCGCATCAAAAACTACTATGCCCAAACCCGGCTTGGAAGTCTCCCTCTTCTCCGCCACCTTTCTGACCATATGTATGGTGTCTCCGATAAAAATAGGTTTTCGGAAATCCCACGTCATACCCAGAAAGGCCACGATCCTGAATTCTTCCGCGCCAGGCACCCGCGTCACCAGCCCCGTGGCGATTGTCAGCCCCAGCAGCCCATGTGCAATCCGCTGCCCGTACGGCGTCTTCTTGACCAACTCCGCGTCCATGTGGATCACATTGAAATCGCCCGACACGCCCGCAAAGTTTACAATATCGGTTTCCGTAACCGTTCTTGCAGGCGACGTGACCTCGCTGCCCACTTCCATATCTTCATAATAAGCACCCGGTGCTTTACTCATTTCATGTCCCCTTTCAGGCCATCGACCGCTTCACCACTTCGCGTGCGATAATCAATCGTTGAATCTCGGAAGTTCCGCCGCCGATCGTCCCCAGCTTGGCGTCCCGCATCATCCGTTCCACTTCATTCTCTTTCATGTACCCGTACCCGCCGAGGATCTGCACCGCCTCGCACGCGACCCGTACGCTGGTTTCTGAAGCAAACAGTTTCGCGTGCGACGCCTCGGCCGAGCACCGGACGCCTTCGTCGCACAGGGTGGCGGCCTTGTACGTCAATAGGCGCGACGCTTCAATTTCCATGCTCATATTCGCCAGCTTCTCGGCAATCATCTCAAACATGATCAGCAACTGGCCAAACTGCTGGCGCGTTCTCGCATAGACCAGGGCGCGTTCAAAAGCCGCTTGGGCCAGGCCAACCGCCATCGCGCCACCCACCGTTCGCTCGACATCCAAACCGCCCATCAAAATGCCCAGCGCCTTGTTCTCGCCCTTGACGAGATTCTTTGCAGGCACCCGGCAATTCTCGAAGAACAATTCTCCTGTGGGCGATCCTCTCATGCCCATCTTTTGAAAAGGTTTTCCAACGGAGAATCCCGGGCGCCCTTTTTCAATAATGAACTGGCTGATCCCGTGCGACCCCAGGTTCTTGTCTGTTCTTACGTACACCAGAAATACGTCCGCAACCGGCGCATTCGTTATAAACGTCTTTCTCCCGTTTATGATGTAATCGTCACCGTCACGCGCGCCGGAAGTCTCAATCGAAAGCACGTCCGAACCCGCATTGGGCTCCGTCATCGCTATCGCGCCGATTGTTTTGCCCGCCGCAGCGTCCGGCAAATATTTCTTCTTCTGTTCCTCAGATCCATTGCACGTTAGGTTGTGGGAAAACAGGACCGAATGCGTCAGATACGACATCGAGGTCGACGCACAGGCACGCGCAATTTCCTCTGACACGACGCAGCACGCCAGTACCGTGTCTCCCCGGCCCCCGTATCCCTTGGGGATAAGTAATCCCAGAAGCCCCATATCGGCAAGCTTCTTGAACGTCTCGGCAGGAAACCGCGCATCTCGATCAATTTCGATGGCGAGCGGCGCGATTTCTTTTGCTGCAAAATCCCGGACCGTTTTTTGAAGTGCGATTTGCTCATGCGAAAGGTGGAAATCCATGAGAACTCTCCCCAAGTTGATGCCATTTGTGGAAATTTCAACCGCCGCAGCCCGATCTAATTGACCAACTCTATCAGGGCAGACCACACGTGTCAACAGTGCATGCAACGGACAGAATCCGCACGTAAGGCTTTCTCACCTCGAAGCGAGTTCTTGATTGGGCCTGTAATGGCAGGCCATTCCGCCATCCCGGGGTCTTGCTGTAAACATGGTGGGGCTCTTGATGCGACGCAGCGAGACCGCAAGCGGCAAGCAAAAGCAAAAAACAGGGACTGACTACGCCTCCGGCAGTTTGAAAACCGCGTCTGTCCCCGCTTTTCGCAAAGCCACTGCCGACATACCCGGACTTACGCTTTTGCCTCCAGCGACCAGGTTCCGCGGTAGCGGCGCGTGATCAGGCCGTTGAGGGCCGGGTTGTCGACGATCCTCTCTTTGTCAGGATCCCACTTGAACTTCGCGCCGAGCGTGCATGCGATTTTCCCGAGATGGCCGATGGACGCGGAACGGTGGCCGGCGTTGACGGGCGCGATGCACTCTTCGCGCGTCTGGACGCAAGTGAGGAAATCGGTCATGTGGTTGCCTTCCTTGCGGAACCGGAAGTCTCTTTTGCTGAAACCGGGCCGGAGAAGCTTTTTGTCGCTCGCCTTGATTCCTTCGCGGTCAACCCAGATCCACCTGCCCTTGTCGCCGAAGAACATGGTGCCCATGTTGCCGCAGGCTTTAAATTCGTCGGGCATGTCGGACACGTTGGCGACGGTGAGTGTGACGCCGCCCCGATACTTGCACTCGAACATGTAGCGGCCGGGCGCATTGTAGAGGTTATTCCGCTCGGTGACGGGATCCCACCGGACGCCCTCGACTTCGATGGGGCCGGTGTGGTCCCAGTCCATGGCCATATTTGCGATGTCGGCGTGGTGGCCGATCCAGTCCATCATTTGGCCGCCGCCGAAACTCATCCACCACCGCCAGTCCCAGTGGTACCGTTTTGGATGGAACGGTGTCCATTCCGCGGGGCCGACGTAGGTATCCCAATCGATTTCGGGCGGTGGCGCGGGGTATTCGTCGACCCACAAGGCGTTGTTGTTGTCGGGAAGGCTGACGAGGATGCGTTTGATTCTGCCGAGGTAGCCGTTGCGGACCAGTTCGCACGCCAGCTTGAACCGGGCGCTCGAGCGCTGCATGCTGCCCACCTGAAAAACGCGCTTGTTTTCCTTGACGGCCTTGACCACCGCCTTGCCTTCACCGAGTGACCACGTTAATGGTTTCTCGCAATAGATGTCTTTACCGCGCCGGGCCGCCTCGACACACACAAGCGCATGCCAGTGGTCGGGCGTAGCCACGATCACGGCATCGATATCTTTCCGCGCAAGCAGCTCCCGGTAATCGGAATGGACAGCGCAATCGGTGTTGCCGTAGTTCTGGTCCACCACGGTCTTGGCCTTGGCGAGTTGGCTCTTGTCGACATCGCACAGCGCGATGACCCTGACAAAGTC
>JAPLKX010000157.1 GCA_026387845.1 Candidatus Hydrogenedentota bacterium
GGCAAGATGCCGCTTCTACATTGGCCGCAAACGTAGACGCGGCATCTTGCCGCGTTTCTTACGTGCGGATCCGGGCGTGTGTTTGGCTTGCGCTTTTGGCTTTGGCGCCGGTGGCTGTTCTTGCGGAAACCATCCTGCCGGAGGGCGGGGCTCCTGCGCCGGTGGTAAACGGGCATTTTCCGGATCGGCTGCACGAGTTTGTTTGGCGCAACTGGGGCGTGGTCGAGCCGGCGAAACTGGCGAGGGTGGTGGGGGGTTCCGCGGCGGATGTGACGGCGGTAGCGGAGTCGATGGGGCTGCCGGCTGAACCGTCCGTGCCGCCGCAGATGTTGCAGCGGGGTTACGCGACGCTGATCCGGCGCAACTGGCACCTGCTGCCGTACGACCAGTTGCTCGAGTTGGTCGAAATGACGCCGGACCGGCTCGCGTTCACGTTGCGCGAGGAGGATTTCCTCTGGGTCAAGCTGGGCCGGCTTAAGCCGAAATGCGAACCGATCCAGTTTCAGCCGCCGGACGAGCCTGCGCGCAAGCGGGCAGACGAGATCCGCAGGGTCGTCGAGGAGGTGTTCGGCGATCAGCTTAGCCAGCCGGCCGAGCCGCGGTTCGACTTTGTCCGCCGGCTCAGCGAACCGTTGCCGTCAAAAGTGGAGCCGGCCGGCGACGGTCCGTTGCGCATTGTCTACTCGTATGTGGCCGTGTATGGCGACCCGCTGTTGAACCCGGGGCTGAACCCGTATCCGGACGGGCTGTTGCAGCGGCTGGCGGCCGTGGGCATCAACGGCGTGTGGCTGCAAGGCGTCCTGCGGGACCTGGCGCCGGGCGGCGAAGCGTTCCCGGAGTTTGGAGAGGGGAGCGAGCAGCGGCTGGCCAACTTGCGGGAGTTGGTCGAGCGGGCAAAAAAGTTCGGCATCAAAATCTACCTTTATCTCAACGAGCCGCGCGCGATGCCTGCGGACTTCTTCGCGAACCGCCCCGAAATGGCCGGGGTGCGTGAAAACGAGCTGACGGCGCTCTGCACGTCGCAGCCGGCGGTGCGCCGGTGGATGAGCGACGCGCTGGCGCAGGTGTTTGGAGAAGTTCCGGGGCTCGGCGGCGTGTACACGATCACCGCGTCGGAAAACCTGACTAACTGTGCTTCCCACGGCGGCTGGTCGTCGTGCCCGAGGTGCAAAGATAGGAGCGACGCCGAGATCATCTCGGAGGTGGTCGCCTCCATCGAGGAAGGCGTGCACCGCGGCAGCCCCGACGCGCGCGTGCTGATTTCGGATTGGGGCTGGAAGGGCCATGGAGAGGCGCCGGACATTATCGCGCGGCTGCCGAAGTCGGTGTACCTGATGTCGGTGAGCGAGTGGAGCCTGCCGATCGAGCGCGGCGGGGTGAAGACGGTCGTGGGCGAGTACTCGATCTCGTCTGTCGGGCCGGGCCCGCGGGCGCGGAACGAGTGGCAGTTCGCCAGAGACGCCGGGCTCAAAACCGGCACCGAGATCCAGTTCAATAACACCTGCGAAATCGCCTCAATCCCGTACCTGCCCGTGATGGACCTCGTCGGCGAGCATTGCAGCAACCTGCGGGCCGCCGCCTCACTTGACGCCATGCTGATCGGCTGGACGATGGGCGGCTATCCCTCGCCCAACTTCCAGCTTGCAGGTAAGTTCAGCCGGACGCCCGCGCCCAGCCTCGAGGCCGCACTGGATGAACTGGCGCGGGAACGGTTCGGGCCGGAGGGGGCGGCGTACGCGCGGCGGGCGTGGACGCTGATGAGCGAGGGGTTCCGCCAGTACCCGTTCCACATCAGCGTTGTCTACACGTCGCCCGTCCAGATTGGCCCTGCCAACCCGCTTTACCTCGAACCCACCGGCTACAGCGCCACGATGTGGGGCATCCCGTACGACGACCTCGACGGCTGGCGCGGGCCGTACCCGCCTGAGGTGTTCGCGGGGCAGTTTGAGAAAGTCGCGGAAGGCTGGGCCGCGGGGATTGGGGAATTGCAGAACGCGGTCGAGAAATGCCCCGCTGACCTGCGGCCGGAGGCGGAAGCCGACCTTCGGCTCGCCAAAGCCGCGGCAATCCATTTCCGGTCCGTCGCCAACCAGGCGCGGTTCATCATGGCGCGCGACGCCCTCGCCAACGCCTCACCGGACGAGCGCGACCGACTTCGGGGCGAAATGATCCGCTGCCTCGATTCCGAAATTGCCTTGGCCCGGCAGCTCTACACCCTCACCCGCCAAGACTCCCGCATCGGCTTCGAACCCTCCTGCCAATACTTCTACCTGCCCCAGGACCTCGTGGAAAAGGTGATCAATTGCCGCTGGATCGGGGGGGCGGGTGGCTCAATCCGGGTGGGGCCAGGAGGCTTCTGCCGCGGAGAGCGGCAATGTGGTGATGTTTGGAGCGAGCGGATACGCGCGATCACCAGGGTAGACGACCCAGAGATGCGCCAATTCGAGGTTTTTCATGGCGCTGGCCATGGACGGCGTGAGCCGTGGAGCGTCGGCGCATTTGAATTCGCCGGACCAGTTCCTGCCAGAACAAGTCAACTTCGGTGCCGGAATGGGTCGCCCAGACCCGGTCTGTATTGAAAATTCAAGGTCCTACCTCGAATTTTCAATGTAGATTTAAGGCAATATCATTTTTCGCAATTCACCCAGTGGGCTGAGCGGCTTGGCTAAAGACACCGAGCGAATTGACGACAACGGTGGCCGGAAGATTATCCTTGCAATTTGGCCACGATGTGGCTGAAATACAAGCTTAATACCTAGTTAACCTAGGCTATCGAGCAGCGACGGGGCGGAAATAGGATTCTTCCTGCTATGCGAGCGCGGCAGCCGTTTCCCACATGGCGACCATGTTCTGCGGTGGGACGTCGGGCTGGATGTTGTGGACTTGGGCGAAGATGAATCCGCCGCCGGGTGCGAGGTCGTCGATCCGGCGTTTGACTTCGTTGCGGACGTGGCCGGGCGTGCCGAGGGGCAGGACGGTTTGTGTGTCGCAGCCGCCGCCCCAGAACACGATGCTGTCGCCGAACTGTTTTTTGAGGCGTGCGGTGTCCATGTTTGCGGCACTGACTTGGACGGGGTTGAGTACGTCGACGCCCATCTCGATGAGGTCGGGGATGAGGTCGTAGACGGACCCGCAGGAGTGCAGGAACAGTTTGGCGTGTTTCATCCGGCTTTTCATGAACCGGTACAGCTTTGCCATCGATGGTTTGACGAGCTGCCGCCACATTTTCGGGTCGATCTGCGGGCCTTGCTGTGAGCCGAGGTCGTCGGCGACGCAGATGATGTCGAGGTACGGGTCCAGCGCCTCGACGTAGTGCGGGAAATCTTCGATGTGCATGTCAGCGATGGTTTCCATGAGGGCGACGGGCAGATCGGGGTCGGCGTGGAGGGCTACCATGAAGTTTTCCATACCGAGCACGAGTTGGGCCGCGGCAAAGATGTGGCCGCCGAACACGCCCGCGATCGCGTAGTCGGTCTGCTCGCGGATGGACTTTGCCCGCTTGACGAGATCGTCGATGGACTCGTCGAGCCAGGCCGACCGGTCCATCAGCCGCAGGACGTCTTTGTATTTCGCCACGTCGCCCGGCGCCTGGATGAAAGGGCAGATGGGCCCCGCGGGCGAGAACCACGGAGAAGAGGCGTGCCGCTGGATTAGCGGTTTGCCGTCGATACCGGTGATGGCTTCCGTCCCGTCGTCAAACCGGACCGGGTTCCAGCCTACCGGGACTTCGCACGGGGAGCCGTCAGGCAGCTTCCATGGTTTCCACTGTTTTGCCTCGAAACTCAGGCGGACCACGTCGCCGTGGAACCGGCTGCGGACGGGCTCCTCGATGCACGCCAGTTGCATGTACTGATGGAACAGGCGTGTGGCGCCTCCAGCAAGCCCGAGGTGCGCCTTGAGCCGGTTGTAAGCGATGCCGTGAAGGCCGGTGACCTCAGTGCCGCCGACGTCGATGGGCAGCCGGTCCGGCTCGATGTGGTTTAGCGCCGCTTGGACTCGTTCTCGAGATGTCATCACGCAAAGCCCTCCCAAGATTTCACACGGACTAACACGGCGCGGCGGGGCCGCAACCAAAACCGGGTTTGGGGTATGGGGTATGGGGTTTGGGGTATCGAAACGCGAAAGAGGTGCATCGGATTTGGACGAAAACAGGCACACCCCACAACTCCCGGGGCGCGTCCCGACGAGCGCGGACTGAAGTTTAAAACGGTCCCAATCGTCGCAATTGTCCCAGTGAACTTCTTCGAAAAAACGCGGGGAGTTGATGAACAGTAGTACGGACGACCACGGACTTGACCCGTTTATTTTCAGCGTCCATGTTCGTCCTGTGGTCTGTATCCTCCGTGTCCTCACCGATCCCCAGTTTCTGAGACAAGCACATAAAACCGTGGTAGAGACGCATGAAGGCAATACCAGATATTGATCGACAACATAAATTCACTCGCTGATTAAGGAGCGGCAATGTTTCCCCGAAGGGGAACAATGTGAGTAGCCGGAGGTGACCGCAGGGAACCTCCGGAAACAAGTACAGCTATCCCAACAACCCTGCAACGGGTTGAACATGAAAGCAATTGGAGAGGTTTTGTTCAACCCCTGGTCGGGGTTGTCGATACCGGACATCCGTTTCCCGGAGGTTCCCTTCGGTCGCCTCCGGCTATTCACGTTGAACGCCTTCGGCGTTGGTGACGTGCCTCTCGATGCATACAATGTGTCTATGTAAAAAGAAACTGGGGAGCACTGAGGTCCGTGTCTGTCTGCCTTTTGTCGACTCCCGCTGTGTGCTATACTGTTCGGTGTTTTTAGTGACAAGGAAAATAATATATGGCGAAGATAGGTTTTGGCATTATTGGTTGCGGAAACATTGGTCCGGTCCATGCGGCGGCGATTTCGGCGGTGAAGAATGCGAAGCTGGTGGCGGTGTCGGACGTGGTGGAGAAAAGCGCGCAATCGCTGGCTCGCCAGTACGGGGCGACCGCCTACACCGATTTCCGCCGGATGCTCGAGCGCAAGGATGTTCAGGCGGTCAGCCTGTGCGTACCCAGCGGTATGCGGGCGGAGATCGGCGGAGTTTGCGCGGCCTACGGCAAGCACATCTTGTCCGAGAAGCCGCTGGAAGTGACCACCAAACGCATTGACCGGCTCGTCTGCGCGGCCGACAAAGCCGGGGTGATGCTGGGCTGCGTGTTTCAAAGCCGGTTCGCCGACGGCACCAAGCTGATCCGCAAAGCGCTGGACGCGGGGAGGTTCGGCAAACTGGTCCTGGGCGACGCCTACATCAAGTGGTACCGGTCCGACGCTTATTACAAGAGCGGGGCATGGCGCGGCACCCGGCGGCTGGATGGGGGCGGGGCGTTGATGAATCAGGGCATCCACCAGATCGACCTGCTCGTCTATTTCATGGGCAAGCCGGTACAGGTACATGCGCGGACGCGGCTGGTCGGGCACAAAGGGCTGGAAGTCGAAGATCTGGCCTGCGCCACCATCGAGTTTGAGAACGGCGCGCTGGGCGTCATCGAAGGGAGCACGGCGTGCTGGCCCGGCCACCCGGCCCGGGTCGAAGTCCACGGTACGGACGGCGGGGCCGTGCTCGAAGACGGCGAGATAACGTTCTGGCAGTTCATGAAAGAAACCAAAGCCGATGCCAAAATCCGCGAAGGCATCGGCAAGGACGCCGCATTGGGATCCGGCGCAGCCGACCCGCTCAGCTCGCTCAAGACCGAGGGCCATCGCAGGCAAATCCAGGATTTTGTGGACGCCCTGCTGAAAGACCGCCCGCCGATGGTTGACGGGCGCGAAGGGCGCCGCGCCGTTGAACTTATTGAAGCGATTTACAGGTCCGCCTCAACCGGCAGAAGTGTCCGGCTGTGAGGTGTTCCAATCGAGATTGGCATATAACGATGAAAGCAGGAGCCGCTCGAACCATGTTGGGGCGTACGGCTCGATTCGTCTTACTGTAAGGAGACCGTTGATGAGAGCCTATTTGATGGTTTTGGGAATAGCGATCCTGGCGGCCGGTCTGGTAGCCGGGTGTGGTGGTACGACGACGCCCAGCACGCCAAATAAGGCTCCGGACGCCGCACAGGCTGAAACAGCGCCTATAACGCCGATAGCCGAGGCGCCGTCCACGCCGCCTGCGCCCGACGCTCCTGCCGCCGAGGGCGAAGCGCCCGCAACGCCTGACGCCGCCGCGCAAGTTCCCGGGCAGCCGGCCGTCGAGGAACCGCCGGCCGAACCCATCCCCGACGTGGTTGCCAAAGTCGGGGACAAGACGATTGCCGGCAAAGATCTTGAGCGCCAGTTGAAACATGCCACGCGGATGGTGAGGACTCGCGGCATGGGAGGCGAGGTGCCGGCCGCGCAAAAACGCGAGATTCTCAACCAGATGATCAACGACGAGATCCTCTTTCAGGTGGCCGAGAAGGCGGGCACCACATTTACGAAGGAGGAAGCTATGGCCGAAATCGAGAAGGCCAAACAGGGAATGCCCTCGCCCGAAATGTTCACTCAATATCTCAAAACCATGCAAATGGACGAAGACACACTGATCGAGATGGTGCGCCAGCAGAAGCTGCGTGAAAAATTCGTCAAAGAGCATACCAAAGACTCGCCCGTGACCGAGGAAGAGTTGCAGGCCGAATACAACAAGCTCAAAGAGCAGGGCAACCTCGAACGCAAGCAGGAAACCGCCAACGTCAGTCACATCCTCGTTAAAGTTGAGGGTACCGACGAGGCCGCCTGGGCGGAAGGCAAGAAAAAAATCGACGCCGCACGCGAGAGAATCCTGGCGGGCGAAGATTTTGCCAAGGTCGCCCAGGAAATGACCGACGATCCGGGTTCAAAACAGCGCGGCGGCGCGTACCCTGACACGCCCCGTGGCATGATGGTGCCCGAGTTCGATGAGAAAATGTGGACCATCCCCATTGGCGAAGTCTCCGAGCCATTCCGCACACAGTTTGGCTGGCACATCCTGAAAGTCACGGCCAGGCACGAAAAGGGCACGATGCAGTTGGACGAAATCCGTGACCAGATGACCCGCATGATCGAGAGGCGCAAAGAGCAGGAGTTCGTCCAGAAGACGCTCGATGAGGCAAAGCCAAAAATCCCCGTCGAGATCCTTTACACCCCGGCCGAAACCGCGCCGGCTACCCCGCCTGGGCCGGAAGGTGTGGCGCCCCAAGCACCGGCGGCGCCTGCAACCCCGGAAGCGCCTGCGGCGCCTGAAAAGCCGGCTGCGCCGGAAACGCCGCCTGCGCCTGAAGCGCCCGCGGCGCCGGCCACACCGCCTGCACCCGCCGCCCCCAGTTCGTAAGCGCTGTTAGCGCGTCGGGCGAAGCTGGGTCATATTTGAATAAGGAGAACGTAATGGAGCCGGGAAGGCCTGTAGATGTCACGATTGTCGGCGGAGGCATGATCACCAACGATCTGCTTCTGCCGTCGATCTACCATCTTCAACGAATCGGGGTCGTCGGCGGGATCAGCGTGTGCGCGCTCAACAGCGAGCCGCTTAAGGCGCTGCGCGACAACCCCGAGGTCCGGGCCGCCTTCCCGGCTCAATCATTTAAGCCGTATCCTGATTTTGACACGCCCGAATCCCAGTCTTTTCCCGACCTGTTCAAGCAGGTGCTCGCCCAGATGCCGCCCCACCAGGCTGTGGTGGTCGCGATGCCCGATCAACTGCACTACGCCGTCAACATGGAGGCCCTCGAAAACAACCTGCACGTCCTCTGCGTCAAGCCGCTGGTACTCGAGTACGGGCAGGCGGTCGAGATTGAAAAGATCGGGAAAGACCGGGGCCTGTTCGTCGGCGTCGAGTATCACAAACGGTTCGACACCAGGGCGCTTATGGCCAAAAGGCATTACGCTTCGGGTCATTTCGGCGAGTTCGTCATGGGCGAAGCCAAGATGATCGAGCCGTACTTCTACCGCTCGTCCAATTTCCAGAACTGGTTCACCGCCGACAAGACCGACCCGTTTGTCTATGTCGGTTGCCACTACGTCGACCTGGTGTGTTTCATCACGGGCCTGCGTCCGGCCTCGGTGTCGGTGAGCGGCGTCAAAGGCCGGTTCCCCAACGGCAACGAAGGCTACATGTGGGCCAACGGCCGGGTCACGTTTGAAAACGGCGCGATCCTCTCCGTGACGGATGGGCTCGGGTACCCGGACGAGGGCGCAGGCAGCAACGAGCAGTGCTTGAACATGTTTTTTGAAGGCGAGGGCAAGTCGGGCCTGATTAAGCACGACGACCAGTTCCGGGGCGTCAGCCATTCGTACCTCGAGGGGATTGGCTGCGCCGGGTCGACCTTCAACTTCGTCAGCCCCGATTTTTATCAACTCGTGCCGTGGGAAGGGCCGGGGTTGAAACCCGTGGGCTATGGTTTTGCGTCCGTGGCGGCGTCCATCACAACCATCCAGCGGCTGGGGCGCGAGACGGCGCGCATGGAAGAGAACGAGGCGCTCGAGAAACGCAGGGCCCTCATCCGCGAAGTCGACCAAAAGGGCATCATCGCGACCCCCGCCAACTCGAGCGTCAACGAACTCGTGATGGAAGCGGCCCGGATGTCGATCCTGCGGGACGGCGACGTGGTTGACATCATCTACGGAGAAAAGCCGCACGTAAAACCGCGCCATTGAGTGTGGTCGTATGGAGTGCGGCCGCTATTTGCGCGCTTGCTGCCGCTTTTGTGCGAGGAGAAACCTTCATGGAATACAGACCTCTTGGAAAGACAGACATGAAAGTGCCGGTGGTGAGTTTCGGGGCGTGGGCGATAGGCGGGCCATTCTGGCTTGGAAAAGACCGTCCGACCGGCTGGGGAGACGTTGACGACAAAACCTCGGCTTGTCGGCCAGGCCATCAAAGGCCGCCGCGACCAAGTCATCGTGGCAACCAAGTGCGGCCTGCGGTGGGACCTCGAAGAGGGGATGGCCTTTTTCCCGACGGTGACGCCCGAAGGAAAACCGTGCACGATCTACCGCAATCTGCGGCCGCAGTCGATCCGCTATGAATGCGAACAAAGCCTCGAGCGGCTGGGCGTCGACACCATCGACCTGTATCAGTGCCATTGGCCCGACCCCACCACGGACCTTGACGACACGATGGACACCCTTTTGGACCTCCAGCGGCAAGGTAAGATCCGCGCAATCGGCGTCAGCAACTTCAGCGTCGATCAGATCAAACAGTGCATGAAAAAAGGCGTCGTAGCCAGCGATCAGCCCAAGTACAACCCGCTCGAACGTGACGTCGAAAAAGATATCCTGCCGTTCTGTGCCGACAACAATATCGGCGTCCTGGCATACCGCCCGCTGGCCCAGGGGGTGATGACCGGCAAGGTCAGCATTAACCGCGAGTTCAAAGGCGATGATGTCAGAAAGCATCACCCCTGGTACACGCCCGAAAACCGCCGCCGCATACTCAATATGCTTGAAAAAATCAAGCCAATCGCCGACGGACACAATGCGACCCTGGCGCAAGTCGCCATAAACTGGGTGGTATCGCAACGCGGGATCACGTCCGCGCTGGTGGGCGCCAGAAACGAGAAGCAAGTTACCGAAAACGCCGGCGCTGGTGCGTTCAAGCTATCCCAGGAAGAACTGGCAACGATCCGGCAGTTGGTGGAGAGCCTCGGTACACCGTGAGGGGATCACCTTCAATTGTGGCGGCCCGTCATTTACTCGAGCACCCATCTTGAAAATGCAGGGCTATATGGAGTGCGGCAGCTTGCTGCCGCTTTTTCTTGTATAATTTGCCCGTGAAAGCGGCAGCAAGCTGCCGCACTCCCAAACAGGCGCGGTAGCAACATGTTCGGCCAGCGACACATTTGGGGAACCTGAGAATGAATAAGAAGACCGTGCGCGCGGGCATAGTTGGGGCGGGGTTCAGCGCAACATTTCATTATGAGGCGCTGCGCAAAGTGTATGGCGTCGACGTGGACATCCGCGGCGTCTATGCGCTGGATATGGACCAGGCGAAGAGTTACGCGGAAAAACGGGGCATCCGTTGTTTTGGCTCGCTGGACTCGCTGTTGGACGAGGTCGACGTGATCCACTGTTGCGTGCTGGTAGCGGGGCACGAATCCGTCGCCATAGCCGCACTGGACCGCGACAAGTTCGCTATCGTTGAGAAGCCGCTCACGGGTTATTGCGGAGATGGCTCGGAATCATTCCACGGCGATACGTTCCCCAAAGAAGACGCGTTGAAACACGGGCTGGCGAGCGTTGAGCGGATGCTGGCCGCGGAGGCATCGAGCAAGGGCCGGATTCTGTACGCCGAGAATTGGGTGTACGCGCCGGCCATCCAGCGCGAGCGCGACATCATCGAGAAGACCGGCGCGCAAATCCTGTGGATACACGGCGAAGAGGCCCACTCGGGCTCGCACAACCCGACTTACGCCTACTGGAAGTATTCGGGCGGCGGCGTCATGATCGGCAAAGGGTGCCACCCGCTGTCGGCGGCCTTGTACCTCAAGCGCATCGAGGGCCGGGCACGCAACGGCAATCCCATCCGGCCCAAGTCGGTTTCCGCGCGGACCCACACCCTCACCCGAATGCCGAATTTCCGCGACGAAGGCCACATCCGCCGCGACTACTACGACATCGACGACTTTTCCATGATGCACGTCACGTTCGAGGACGGCGCCATCGCGACCGTGTTCGCGTCCGATATCATTTTGGGCGGCATCCACAACTGGCTCGAGGTCGCCGCAAACAACCACCGGACGTTTTGCAACATCAATCCGAATACCGCGATGCAGGTGTACAACCCGCTTGACGAGAATTTCCGCGACGTCTACACCGTCGAGAAAATCGGCACCAAGCAGGGCTGGACCAACATGCCCCCAGACGAGGATTGGTCGACCGGATATCCCCAGGAGATCCAGGCGTTCTACCGAGCTATCGCCTATGGAGAATCTGTTGAAAGCGACAGCCGCCTTGGCGCCGACACCATCTCCACCATCTACAGCGCCTACGTTTCCGCGGAACGCAGGGGCGCCGAAGTAGCTGTCCGCACCTTTTGAACGTCCGGTGCGGCCGTCACAAAAAACGTGACTTTCAATAATAACTCGATATATTATGTAGCGGGGAGGCTGTAGTTCGAATATGGGAGGAGTTATGAAAACTGTCGGGGTTGTTGCCTATTTACTGTGTTTGGGGCTGGCAGCAAACGGAGAGTTCACAATCCAGGACGATCAAAAGGCCCTGACCGTACTGGAAAATGGTGCGCCGGTTTTTGTCTACAACTATGCGCCGGTGCCAGTGCCCGCGTCGGTGCCTGCAACTTATGAAAGGTCCTGCTACGTCCATCCGCTCTATGGGCTTGATGGGCAAGTAGTTACGCAAGATTTCCCGAAAGACCACTAT
>JAPLKX010000098.1 GCA_026387845.1 Candidatus Hydrogenedentota bacterium
GTTTTCCAGCCCGGTTGAAGGGCTTCGGCATGTTGACGTGGATGCGGTCGAGCTCGAGTTGTCACGGGATTTCATGGTGTACGCGATGGACTCGCGCGAGAAGGTAAAACTCGCCTCGGACGATGACGCCAGGGCCTACCGCAAGCACCTGGAAGGGCTGAAGGTCCGGCCGATCGCGTTTTTGACGGCGGTGGATTTCAGCACGGGCGAGGTGGCGGCGCATTCGGCGTACATCGCCCGAGCCATCGAACTGGCAGACATCCTGGGGATGCCGGTGATGCGGGTGGATTCGGCGATGATGAAGGAGCGGGAGCTGGACTTCATGTCGCGCGTGGACCTGATGGCGAAGGGGTTGGAGGAATCGTTGCGCCGGACCCCGGGGCTGAACGTGGCGCTCGGCATCGAAAACCACGGGTTTCAGGGGAACAACCTGGCGTTTTTGCTCAACATTTACCGGCGCGTGAACTCGAAGCGGCTTGGGTCGACGCTGGACACGGGCAACTTCTACTGGCGCGGGTATCCGCTGGGCGAGCTTTACGGCATCCTGACCATCCTGGCGCCGTACGCCAAACACACCCATGTCAAGACTATCAAATACCCGCCCGAGGTCCGCGAAACCATGCGCGAAGCCGGCTGGAAGTACGAAGAATACAGGTGCCCCATCGAAGAGGGCGACATCGACCATAAGCGGGTGGCCAAAATCCTGGCGGACGGCGGGTACGACTTCGACTTCTGCCTCGAGGACGAGTTGCTTCACAAACTCAAGGGCGACGCGCGGGTCGCGGTGCTCGAACGAGACATCAAACACCTGAAGGATTGCGTCAACGCCTTGAAGGCCTGATTTGACCGATCCGCATCTGCGGGGGTATGATCACCAATGGAGAGTTTGTGCTGGTGGATTTCTCCCGCCGACGTTGCCCAACTTCCTTTTCGACGTTGGGCCGGTGTAAATTCGAACAATTGAAAAGGGTGTTCCGTTTCATGGAAACGCTTGAGAAAGTTGACTCGGCCTTTGCCGGCACGTCGGTCGAGGCCTGCTACCAGTGCGGCAAATGCACGGGCGGGTGCCCGGTGGCGGGCCTGATGGATCTGATGCCGAACCAGCTTGTGCGGCTGGTGCAGCTCGGCCGGCTCGAAAAGGCCATGGCCTCGACGGCCATCTGGCATTGCGTGTCGTGCCAGACCTGCACGACGCGCTGCCCGCAGTCGGTGGATTGCGCGGGCATCCTGGACGTGCTGCGGCAGATGTCGGCGGAGCAGGGAAAAGCGGCGCCGGAATTGCGCCGCGTGCTGGTGTTCCAAAAGGCGTTCCTGGACAACATCCGGCGCAACGGGCGGCTCAACGAAGTCGAACTGATCGGCTTTTTCAAAACCCTGGCGTTCCTCAAGGATTTCAACATCCCGCTGCTGATGAAAGACACCCTGCTCGCCCCCCAGCTTATGCAGCGGGGCAAGCTGCACGTTATCGGCGAAAAAGTGCGCGACCGGGCGGTTGTGCGCAGAATCTTCGACAGATGCACGAAGCCGGGTAAAGGGGCGTGAATATGGAATTCGGCTATTATCCCGGGTGCGCGCTGCACGGCTCGTCCAATGACTATGAAAAGAGCATCAGGGCCTGCATGAAGGTGCTCAACGCCGGCCTCAAAGAACTCGATGACTGGATCTGCTGCGGGGCGACCGCGGCGCATTCGCTCAACCACAAGCTTTCGACGGCATTGCCGGCGCGCAACCTGGCGATAGCCGAGCGCGACGGCGTGGGGAGCGTGCTGGCGCCGTGCCCGATGTGCTCGATGGAGTTGATCAAGGCGGGGCGGGCCTTGCGCGAGAGCGAGCAGATGCGCCGCCAAATGTCCGAGATTGTCGAGTTGAAGGTCGAGGGCAAGACGGACGTTATCAACCTGATCCAGGTGTTCGAGCGGATTGGCATCGAGACGATCAAATCTGCCGTGAAAAACCCGCTCGCAGACCTTAAACCCGCCTGCTACTACGGCTGCCTGCTGACACGCCCCGCGAAGGTTGTGCAGTTCGACGATTGCGAGCGGCCGCGGTCGATGGAATTGATTCTCGAAGCGCTTGGCGCGGCGCCGGTGTCGTGGAATTACGCGACCGAATGTTGCGGGGCGGGGCTGACGATGGCCAACGAGGCGACCGTGCTCGAACTGGCCAATAAGATCTTGAAAAACGCGGCGGGCAGCGGCGCCAATTGCATTGTGGTAGCGTGCCCGATGTGCCACGTCAACCTCGACATGAAGCAGTCGGCGGTGGAGCGGCGGTACGATACGGCGCACGGGCTGCCTATTTATTATTTGTCGGATGTGGTGGGGCTTGCGCTGGGATTGAACAAGAAAGAGCTCGCGATCGACAAGCATTTTGTGTGTGCGCGCGCGCAGGTGAAACGGTAAACCTATGGCAAGAATCGGGGTGTTTATTTGCTGGTGCGGCGAGAATATCGCGCGCACGGTCGATATCGAAAAGGCGACCGCGGAAGTCGCGAAAATCCCCGGCGTCCGGTGCGCGATCAACTATAAGTACATGTGCTCGGACCCCGGTCAGGCGATGGTGCGCGAGAAAATTCAGAGAGAAAAGCTGCAAGGCGTGGTCGTGGCGTCGTGCTCGCCGCACATGCACCTCAAAACGTTCCGGGCCGCCGCCAAGACCGCCGGCCTCAACCCGTACCTCGTCGAGATGGCCAACGTCCGCGAGCATTGCTCGTGGGTACACCATGACAAGGAAAAAGCGACGGAGAAAGCCATCGGCCTGATCCGGATGACGGTGGGCAAGGTGCTGCGCAACCGGGCGCTCGATCCCATCAAGGTGCCGCTGACGAAACGGGCGCTTGTGATCGGCGGGGGCGTGGCGGGCATTCAGGCGGCGCTCGACATCGCCGACGCGGGCTGCGAGGTGGTGCTGGTCGAGCGGGAGCCGTCGATCGGCGGGAAGATGGCCGGCTTGTCCGAGACGTTCCCGACGCTCGATTGCTCGCAGTGCATCCTGACGCCCAGAATGGTTGAAACGGGCCAGCACCCAAACATCAAGCTTTATTCGTACAGCGAAATCGAGAGTGTCGAAGGGTTCGTCGGCAATTTCAAAGTTACGATCCGCAAGAAAGCCCGGTACATCGACATCGACAAGTGCACGGGCTGCGGCGAGTGCTGGACCAAGTGCCCGTCCAAGAAAACCCCAAGCGAGTTCGATTACGGCCTGGCCAACCGGACCGCCATCTACATGCCGTTCCCGCAGGCGGTTCCGGCGCGGCCCGTCATCGACAAGGACGCATGCATCAAGTTCAAAACCGGCAAATGCGGCCTGTGCCTGAAACGGTGCCAGGCCGGCGCCATTAATTTTGAAGACGAAGACAAGCTTATCACCGAGGAGGTTGGCGCCATCGTCACCGCCGCGGGCTACCAGCTCTACGACATCGGCAAAGACCAGCCCAACGCCAAATTGTCCGGCTACGGCGAGTACGGCTACGGCGAATATGCCGACGTGATCACGTCGCTGCAGTTCGAGCGGCTGAGTTCGGCCTCCGGCCCGACGAGCGGCGAAATTAAGCGGCCGTCGGACGGCGAGACGCCGAAAAAAGTGGTGTTCGTTTCGTGCGTGGGTTCGCGCGACAACGCCAAGGGCATCTCGTACTGCTCGAAAATCTGCTGCATGTACACGGCCAAGCACACGATGCTCTACAAACACAAGGTACACGACGGCGAGGCCCACGTGTTCTACATGGATATCCGGGCTGGCGGCAAAAACTATGAAGAGTTCGTGCGCCGGGCCATCGAACAGGACGGCGCGATTTACCACCGCGGGCGAGTCTCGAAGATCACGCGTGAGAACGGCAAGCTGATCGTGCGCGGGGCCGATACGTTGGTCGGCGAGCCCGTGACGATCGAGGCGGACATGGTGGTGCTGGCCGCGGCGATGCGGCCGGCGGTGGGCGTGCTCGAGTTGGCGCAGAAACTCAAGCTGGGCTACGACGAGTTCGGCTTCTTGAGCGAGTCGCACCCGAAACTGCGGCCCGTCGAAACCAACACGGCGGGCATCTACATCTGCGGCGCGTGCCAGGCGCCCAAGGACATCCCGAGGCCGTGGCGCAGGCGTCGGCGGCGGCGGGCAAAGTGCTGGTGATGTTCGGCAAAGGCGAACTGACGCGCGAGCCCGAGATCGCCCTGATCAACGAGACCACCTGCGCGGCCTGTTATGCCTGCGTGCGCACATGCCCGTACGGCGCGATCGACAAGGCCGAGATCAGGGACCGAAAAGGCGCGCTGGTTAAATACACGGCGCGGGTGAACCCGGGCCTGTGCATGGGGTGCGGCACATGCGTGGCCGTGTGCCCGTCGAAGAGCGCTGACCTTGAAGGGTTCAGCGAGCAGCAAATTTATGAAATGGTGAAGAACCTGATATGAGCGACGCAACGGGATTTGAGCCGAAAATCGTGGCGTACGTGTGCAACTGGTGCACGTACCTGGGCGCGGACCTCGCCGGCACCAACCGGCTCGAGTATCCGCCCAACGTGCGGATCGTGCGGCTGCCGTGCACGGGCCGGATCGATTTTAACCTGCTGATCAAAACGTTCGAGATGGGCGCGGACGCCGTGATTGTCTCGGGCTGCCATCCGGGCGACTGCCATTACACGGCCGGCAACTACCACGCGCGGCGGCGGTGGACGATGTTCCGCGAACTGCTCGACACGCTCGGTTTTGAAATGGACCGGATTCATTTTGCGTGGATCTCCGCGGCGGAAGGGAAGAAATTCCAGCAGTTCATCACCGAAACAACCGAAAAAACGCGGGCGCTCGGGCCTTACACCGCGTATCGCGAAATCTGCGAGGCCTCCCGATGATCGATCAACTGCGCCAGACCTGCAGAAAACTTTTGGAAGAGGGCGCCGTCAAGGTCGTCATCGGGTACGGCCAGGACAAGCCGTCGATGATGCCGCACCCCGTGTTCATCACCAAACCCGAAGAATGCGACCGGCTCGTTTGGAACGACCTGTGTTTCGCCAACCTCGCCGCCTACATCACTCGGAAAGAAATCAAGGCGCTGGGCAAGCCCGCCGTGATCGTCAAAGGGTGCGACGAGCGGGCGCTGGTCGTGCTCGAGCAGGAGTCGCAGTTCACGCGCGACGGCATCTACGTGATCGGCGTGGCGTGCACCTCGCTTCCAGCGAGCGGCGTAGGCAACCCGCGCGCCGCCAAATGCGCATCCTGCGCTGTACGGACGCCGCGGTACGCCGACGTGACAATAGGCGAAGCCGCGGTGGGGTCGAGCGCGGTGGGGTCGAGCTCCTGCTCGACCGCGGACGCCGAGTTCGCCCAACTCGACGAGTTCATGAAGAAGACGCCGGCGGAACGTTTTGCTTATTGGAAGGCGGAGTTATCCCGGTGCGTGAAATGCTATGCGTGCCGTGAAGTCTGCCCGATGTGCTACTGCAACCGTTGTATCGTGGACAAAAACCGGCCCACCGCCATCGACACCTCCGCCACGATCAAGGGCAACCTCGCCTGGCATATCGCGCGCGCGTTCCACCAGGCCGGCCGGTGCGTGGGGTGCGACGAATGCACCAGGGCCTGCCCCGCCGGAATCAACCTGCGGCTGCTCAACCAGTCGCTGGCGAAATCGGTCGAGCGCGCGTTCGCGTACAAGGCGGGGATGGATAAGGAAACGCCGCCCGTCATCGGCTCGTACAGCCTCGAGGACAAGGAGAATTTCATCCAGTGAGCGACGTGATTGCAAAAGACGATCTGCTCCGGCTGGTGGATCAGTGGCTGGCCGAAGGCAAACGGGTGCTTGGGCCGGTGAAGGCCGGCGACGGCGTAATTCTATACGCGCCGCTGGCGGCGTCAAGCCAACTGGTGCTCGAAGGGTTTGTTCATGCGGCCAACTCGATAAAGGAAGCTGTGTTTCCGCGGTCGGAGACGATTTACACCTATAAGTTCAACGGCCACGAGATCGAACTGAGCGACGTCGACCCGGATTCCACTCAATGTATCGTAATCGGCGCGCGGCCGTGCGATGCCGCAAGCCTGCCCGTGCTCGACCACCTGTTCAATTGGGACTACAAGGACAAGTTCTACAACGCCCGCAGGGCCGCCACGACCGTCGTCACGGTGGCGTGCAGCGAATACGACGACAACTGTTTCTGCACGAGCGTCGGCCTCGGGCCCGCAGCCGAACAAGGCAGCGACGCCATGCTCCTCAAGGCGCCAGACGGTTGGTATGAGGTGCGCGCGGTCACAGACAAGGGGACGGCGCTTTTCAACGGCAAGACAACGCCTGCGCCTGAAATCAAGGTGCCCATTTCGGACGGGCCCGCCAAAAAGTTCGACACCGTCGATATCGAAACGTTCCTGAAAAACAACTACGAGAGCGATGCGTGGCGCGACATCACGATGCGGTGCCTGGGTTGCGGCGCGTGCGCCTACAACTGCCCCACCTGCCATTGTTTCGACATCGTCGACGAAGGCGACGCGGCCGGCGGGCGCAGAGTGAAAAACTGGGACAGTTGCCAGTTCGGCCAGTTCACCGTGCATGCTTCGGGCCACAACCCGCGGGCGGTCCAGGCCCAGCGGCAACGCCAGCGCATCCAGCACAAGTTCCGCATCTACCCCGAGAAGTTCGGCGCAATCCTCTGCACGGGTTGCGGAACATGCACCCGCAACTGCCCCGTAAGCCTCGGCGTGCTCAACACGCTCGAGGCAATCGCCGCGGTTGCGCGCGGCTCGATCGAGGTCAAGTAAGTCCTCTGGCAGATCGACGAGGGCGACACCATCGGGTTCCGCGGGCCGTATGGCAACAGCTACCCGATGAAAGACTGGAAAGGCAAGAACCTGATCTTCATCGGCGGCGGGATCGCCATGCCGCCGATCCGCTGCGCCATCTGGTACGCACTCGAAAACAGAGCCGATTACGGCAACATCACCATCGTCTACGGCGCAAGAACCGTCGGCGACCTCGTATTCGTCGACGAACTCGACCAGTGGGCGCAAAAAGAGCGCACCAGCGTGATCCAGTGCGTAGATCCCGGCGGCGAAACACCCGAGTGGAAACACGAGATCGGCCTCATCCCCCACGTCATCGAGCGCTCGAATATCCCCGCCGAAAACAGCGTCGCGCTAGTTGTTGGCCCGCCCATCATGATCCGGTTCACCCTCCCCGTCCTCGACAAAATGGGCATGGCCAAAAAAGACATCTACACCAGCCTCGAAAACAGAATGAAATGCGGCATCGGCAAATGCGGCCGCTGCAACTGCGGCCCCGTTTACGTCTGCAAAGAAGGCCCCATCTTCTCCTTCGAACAACTCTCCCAACTCCCCAGCGACTATTGAGGAAACAACACAGAAATAGGTGGCCTTACCCTGGCCTTACCCCCTTTTCTCGCTTTTTTAGTTTCCCTTTTATAATGAAATGACAAACGCAAAGGGTCCTTGACAAGCTTCGGCAACCGGTTCATAATTATTGAGTGATGCTATTTAACGACATCATGGGACTATGGGGGTTGTTGTTTAAGAAAGCGCACAGCACCTAAGAAGCGACAGGTCGCACTTTAGCACCTTGAATGGCAAAGAAAGTCACGTGAATGTCACTCTGATTTGACGCGTTTGATCAGTGGATCCCACAGAGCCATTCCGAGCAATGAGCAAAAACAAATGTAAGGGAGAACATATAATGCTTGATCGAGAACTAGAAGACCTCTTGAAAAGCATGCCACGAATTGCCGAGGTCGTTAACAAGTTCAAATCGGAAGAGGTTCAGAAACTGGCCTTTCAGCACTTAGTGCAATCCCTGGGATTGGAAGGGGAGGTGCCAGCCAGTCAAAATTTAGCAACACGCGCCAAGAAAACACCAACAAAGCGACTGAAGAGAGCACCGAAGGAAATCACTGCGGAAAATGGTAAAGCAGCCGAAACAAGAAGACGTCGTAAAAAGAGTGGTACTGTCGCATTGACAATGTTGCCTGACCTTAATCTCCGGCCGTCAAAAGGAAGATCCCTTTTAGATTTTGTGAAGGAGAAATCGCCAAAGACGAACCAAGAACTGTACATCGTTCTTGTCTATTACTTGGAAAAAGTTCTCAAAGAATCGAACATCGGCTTGAATCACATCTACACCTGCTTGAAGCAACTTGGGAGGAAAATTCCCGCCCAGCTTGGTTCGACTCTTACTACTACTGCCGCAAGGTCAGGACGTATTGATACCAGTAGCCTTCAAAATCTTACCGTGACGATTCATGGCGAGAATTTTGTGGAGCACGATCTTCCGCCTAAACCGAAGGACGATTAATCAGCGTGCCTATTGATCCAAAAGCGCTTCTAAACAACATTCCTGCAGGGCTTCGAAAGTCACTCTTCGATTCGTTCCAGTCAATTGAGAAGAACTACCGAGAGAAGCATTGGGAGCCTTCCGAACTCAACGGGGGGAAGATGTGCGAAGTCGTTTACTCAATTCTCGAGGGCCACGTCGAAGGCAAATTTCCCTCTAAGCCAACTAAGCCGAGAAACATGGTTGATGCCTGCAAGAACTTGGAACAGGCGGACGGGAAGCTTTTTTCCAGGTCCGTGCGAATCCAAATCCCCCGGATGCTTATTGCGCTTTACGAAATTCGTAACAACCGAGGGGTAGGCCACGTTGGCGGCGATGTGGATCCAAATCATATGGACGCCGTTGTTGTGGTAAACATCGCGAAATGGATCTTTGCGGAGGTGATTAGGCTTTTTCATGGAGTTACCACGGAAGAAGCATCCGAAGCTGTGGATTGTATTATCGAGCGAGAGATTCCGCTGGTCTGGGAAGTGGGCAAAGTCAAGCGAATTCTCAATCCCAGTTTGTCGATGAAAGACAAGACGCTTGCATTGCTCTTTACGTGCGTAGGTCCAGTGAGGGAATCCGATCTTGTGACTTGGACTGAGCATTCGAATGGCGCTGTCTTTAGGCGCGATGTCTTAAAGAAAGCCCACAAGGCGAAACTCATCGAATATGATGCGAACAAAAAGGAAGTACAACTCTCTCCACTGGGAGAGCAATACGTTCAGGCCAACATCAACCTTGCGTTGGATGGGAAATAGAGGTCATGGCGCAGCGAACTAAAGATGGGAGGAATTGCCATGACCGATGCTGAAGAAATAGCAAAAGCGATACAAGAATCAGCAAGATTGGGTGAGAAAGGATTGGACATTGCCGACAAAGCTGCCAGTTTCTTTGCTCAAGTGCTTAAAGATCCCATTAACGAAATTTCCGGGATGATTACAGATAAATTGCGCTTTGTTAGGTGGAAACGGATGGTTCAAATGGCAGAGGAAGTCAACAAGATTCTACGAGAGAAGAAGATCACAGATACACGAGCTGTTCCTCCCAAGATTGCGCTTCCGATTTTCGAAGAGGCATCGTTAGAAGATGATCCAAACCTTCAAAACCTTTGGAACCATTTGCTTGCAAATGCTATGAATCCCAACTTCAACGATGAACTGCGATACGGATTCATAGAAATGATCAAGGGAATCACAGGTATAGAAGCTAAGTTGCTTCATGAGTTCTACCAAATACTCAGCAGAGAAGGAAAACTAAGGCCGATTACCGATGTCTATCAGTATAGCTTAAAAAAAGAGCAGATAATCCAAGCGCTCGGTATATCAGCGGATGTATATGCAATATCAGTAAATAATCTTATGCGGATGCAGTTGGTCTCTCCAGCAATCCTTAAAAACATTGGCGTTAGAATGGGCCATGAACCATTAACTATTTATAAAGGTATTGATGCAGTGACTCTTACCCCATTGGGTATCAAGTTTGTTGAAGCCTGCATAAAGTAACTCGACGGCGAAACCGGGAGAGCCTCCCGATTTCAGAAAAAGCGGGAGAAGCACCCACTTCTCCCGGGAGGCCCACTCATTTCTGCGAGAAGAAAGACTCAAGAACATCGAACCGCTTAGTTGAAGGGCGAATCGGAGGCTGAATCTATGTGGCGAGTTGTATCGGTAAAGCCGCTCCCGGGGTATCGTCTACGCGTATCGTTCTCGGATGGTGTGCAGGGCGAGGTGGACCTTTCAGGCCGGTTGTTTGGTCCGGTGTTTGAGCCCCTCAAGGACCCCGGGTTGTTTGAGCAAGTGGGTATTGACGAGTTCGGGGTGGTGTGCTGGCCGAATGGGGCCGATCTCGCTCCCGACGCATTGTACGAGACGCTGGCGGGCGCGGCGAGATAGAAGGGGGTATGGGGTTTGGGGT
>JAPLKX010000344.1 GCA_026387845.1 Candidatus Hydrogenedentota bacterium
GTGTGATGACGGGCGTGCCACAGTTGTCCGTGGCCACCACGGCGCCGGTCAGGTCGGGCAGGAGCGCCTCGCAACCCGCATCGAGACTCAGCGGGCCGGGATTGGATGGGCAGGTTGTGATCTCGGGCGGTGTGTCGTCTACTACCGTGACGGTCACCTGGCATGTATCGGTGAGACCTGCGCCATCGGTCGCTGTCAGCGTCACCACGGTATCGGCGGAGATCATCGTACCCGGGGCGGGATCCTGTGTGATGACGGGCACGCCGTGGTTGTCCGTGGCCACCACGGCGCCGGTGAGGCCGGGCAGCGCCACCTCGCAAGCCGCATCGAGACTCAGCGGACCGGGGTCGGAGGCGCAAGTTATGATTTCCGGCGGTATGACGTCCACTACCGTCAAATTCCAACTTTCGGTGTCGCTTCCGGTGCAGTTGGCGGCCTGTATGGTGATTGTGTAAGGGCTTCCGGCGAACGTGGGCGTCGGCCATGTAACGATGCCCGAGTTTTCGTTGATCGTCATGCCCGACGGACCTTCGTCCAAATACCACTCAACCGGCGAAGTCCCCTGGCTTAACGACGGCGTCGGCCCCGTGTATGGTGCATCCTCCGGGGTTGCCTGATCGCCAATCGCGCTGATGACGGGCGATATGCCTGGATCGGGTATCCGTACATACTGCCCACAGGCTTCACCTTCTACTGCTATGAGAGAGGCGTCGGCGTACGAGCCATAAGCCGTCATCCGCACGACAATCTCGTCGCCGGCCGAAGCGGAGGGATTCACGCCGTTGTAGGCAGTGAGCGTTACCAAGTACCAATATCCGGGCGTGAGGTCCGAGAAATCCGTCCATTCCGCCAAGACGGTTTCGGCTCCGGCCTGCGTCCTGTGAATGAATTGCAGTTTGAATGACGATGCGCTACTCAACCTGCCCACTTGCATCTCGTAGATTTGGTAATACTTGCCGTCAATGTCGCCGCTGAGCGTGTATGAGAATTGTTTCGAGTCGCCATCCCAGAGATACTGGCTATATGTTGTCTCACACTGCGGGCTGCTCGACTTCAGGGTGGAATCCCAATGCGGATAGAGCTTGGTGTAGGCCCAACACGGGGGTGCGCCCAAAAACGCGAACGCAACCAAGCACAGGAACAGCACGACGATCCGCTGTGGTTCGTTGGAAAGCCGCGGCGAAATTCCACAGAACGACTTCAACCAGCCAGTGTGGTAAAGCGATGACGAACTCACAGCTTTCTCCCTCCTTTAGTTGCAGTCGAAAACAAACTGGTGAGGCGACGTGGTAGAAGCACCCACCACACTCTTTAGTATATGCCTATTTTGTAGAGTGGATCAACCGGCTATTTCTGTCATGGTTCACACAAAGAATTGCAGCGCAGGCGGTCGACGTAGACAATGACTCAATGAGATGTTGATTTGCAGGACACTTTGGCTATGGTAAGATGCGTTTCTGTTGTCAGGCTAATCTATGGGAGCGGGCATGAGAGACATCATCGTAATCGGTGGGGGCGCGTCGGGAATGGTTGCGGCGATCATGGCCGCGCGCAAGGGCGCGAGGGTAAAGGTTCTGGAGCGGATGCAGCGGGTCGGCAGGAAACTGCTGGCCACCGGCAACGGACGCTGCAACATCTCCAACCGGCGGCTTGATGCGTCGCACTATCACGGCGGTCGCCCGGAGTTCGTGAGCAACCTGTTCAAGGTGTTTGGACTGGAGCAGACGCTGGCGTTTTTCGGTGATCTCGGCGTATGCGTGCAGGAGGAGGAAAACGGGAAGCTGTTTCCTGCCAGCCAGCAGGCCTCGAGCGTGCTGGACGTACTCAGGTACGAGATGGCGCAACTGGGGGTGGAGGAACTGTGCGATGCCGTCGTTCACAGCATTGAACGCGGGCGCAGCGGGCTGCGGTGTGTCTGCGGTGACGGGCGGTTCTTTGAGGCAGAAAGCGTGATTGTGTGCGCCGGCGGGAAGTCCTCGCCCAACCTGGGGTCGAACGGCGGCGGCTTCAAACTGGCTGAGGCGCTGGGGCATACTATCGTCGAACCGTTCCCCTCACTGGTTCCGGTGCGGCTGGATGCGCCCTATCTCAACCAGATCGCGGGGGTCGGCCTGAATGGGCGTGCCGAGGTCTGGGTGGACGGAAAGCTCGAGTGCGAGGAGACGGGCGATCTGCTTTTGGCCAAGTACGGCATCTCGGGCACGGCGATCCTGCAACTGAGCCGGGCCGTATCAGAATGCACGCTGAGAAACCGCGACACGCAACTGCGCATCGACCTGTTCCCTTCGCTCTCGAAAGCCGCACTGGCCGGCCTCATCCACGACCGCATCGAAAAAATGCCCGGGAAAACCACGGACTTCAGCTTCGTGGGCCTCATCCACAAAAGGCTGATCCCGATCTTGCTCAAGACAGCCGGCATCGAGAACGCGCAACGACCCTGTGGTGATCTGACGCCTGCGGACGTCGACCGTCTAGTCGCGGCGATGAAGGCGTGGACACTCCCGTGCTGCGGAACGCAATCCTGGATGTTTTCCCAAGTCACCGCGGGCGGCGTGGACGTAAGCGAAGTAAATCCTGAAACGCTTGAGTCCAAAATAGCGCCAGGCGTGTATTTTGCGGGCGAAGTTCTGGATATCGACGGCGATTCCGGCGGCTACAATCTCCAATGGGCCTGGACATCCGGCGCCGTCGCCGGATCTTGTGCCGCAGCGGCAATGAGGGAACAGTAACCGACTGTTAAGTTGTTCAGAAAGAACGGCCGTATTCAGCCAAAGCCGACAAGGAGACACAACGATGCTGTATGCGAGACAATCGGAGAACACCTTGGATCAAGTGATAAAGAAGCTGGAGGCGGCGGTGGCGGCGCATAAGTTTGGCATTTTGGGCGTGCACGACCTCAAGGAGAAGATGGCCGCGAAAGGCGTCGCGTTCGACCATGAATGCCGTGTCTTTGAAGTCTGCAATCCCATCCAGGCAAAGAAGGTGTTGGATGCGGACATGTCGATTGCGAATGCGTTGCCATGCCGGGTCTGCGTTTATGAACAGGGCGGGAAAATCTGCGTGTCCACAATCAAGCCGACGTTTATGTTAAGCCTGTTTCATAATGACAAATTACAGGATGTGGCCAAAGAGGTCGAGGCCACCATAATCGCCATAATCGACGCAGCGTGCCAGTGATATCGGTCGTGGTTAGCTTGCGGCGGTTTTTGCCTCTTCGTACGCGAGGGCCGGCAGCCAGTCGTTCAACTGTTTGCGCGTCTCGAGCAAGGTGGCCGCCATCATGTCCGCCCCTACCTCTTGAAGCTGCTCGCGGTTCGCGTCGACGTTGTCTTTGAGCCCCCACCGGCCGACGATGATCTTGAGATCCGGGTGCCGGGCCCGCAGCCGCTTGCACAGGTAGCGCGTGTGGGCCAAGCCGCCCGGCGGCAGCGCGCCGATGCAGATAAGCGCGGATTTCTCCTCGGTCACGTGTGCCACGAGCTCGGCGGTTAGCGTCTCGACGGCCGTCACCTCGACATCCCATTCGGCCGGGTTGAGCAGTTGACGCAGCATCTCGAGCGCCAGCTTGTCCGCGCGGTCGCGCGCCGGACACGCCAGGATGCGAACCCTCGATGCGCGCGCCGGAACCTCGACGGCCGGCAGTTCTTTTGCCGCCGCCATCGTCGCGGCCGACCGGCGCTCGCCCAGATCTTCGAGGACCTCGTGCGTCGCCTGGAGGACGAACTGCTCGTCGGCTTCCGTCAGGAGGTCCCGCTCGAGATCGCGCTTGGTGTAGACCAACGCAGGCACGAGCAGTTCGTCGTAAACCTGTTCGGGGGAAGACGCCTTGGCCTGTGACAAGACCAACTGCGCGGCCTCGTCCTGGTCTCGGGCCAGCAGCCGCTGGTAGTAGCTCACATCCGTGTCCAGCGCCGGTGCATCGCTCAGGAGCACGGCGACAAACCCCAACTTGGGGACGTGCTTCCCGAGGACCACGAGGCAGATCGTCAGTGGGCCCGACAGGACCAGGCCGATGGGTCCCCACAGAAAGGTCCAGAAGGCGGCGGCGATCAGCATGGCGACCGCCGAGACTCCGATGCTCTGACCGTATAGCAGCGGCTCGACGGCGTTGTTGGAGAGCAGTTCGAGGATCAGCAAGAACGCGATCACGGTGATCGGCTGCCACCACCCGGGGAACTGGGCCAGGCTGAGGGCAATCGGAAACATCGCCGCGACGGGCGCCCCGATGTAAGGGACGTAGCGTAGAACGGCGGCCAGAAAGCCCCACAGGATGGCGTAGTCGACGCCGATGAGGTACAAGCCCAGGCCCCACGTTACGCCATAGCTGCCGTTCACGATGAGTTGCATGAGCAGGTATCGGCTGATACGTTTCCCCGCGTCGTCCAAGGCCTTGGTCGTCGTGGTGACGCGCCCATTACCCACCAACCGGATCAGACGGTTGCGCAGGGCCTCGCGCTCGAAGAGCATGAACACGACCAGCACGATCGCCAGGACCAAACTGCCGAGCGACGACATCACCGGGCTGAAAAAGGCCAGCAACCACGACATCCACGTTGGGGTCTCCGGCTGAACCACCGGGGCAGGCGCCGGGCTTTCCGGTGGAGCCGTGACGGTGGACGATTTCTTAGGAACTGCGGGAAGCGTTGTGGTCGGCGGTTCCGTGGGCTCCCCTTCTGCGTTCGGCAGCGTCTTCTCCCACTCGCCGGTAATGTCCTGGGCAAATTTTCCAAGGCGTTCCGTGCCGACGTCATGGCCCATCTGCCGCAGGTACTTGACCTTACCCTGGATGTTCTCGGTATAGGTGGGCAGTTCGTCGGTTAAACTCGTGAGTTCGACCTTGACCATCCATACAACGCCGCCCAGGACCAGGGTCGCGAACAGGACGACCAGGACAATTGCGGGTATTCGGCCCAAGTGGCGCCGTTGAAGGGCCGTGACAAGCGGGGCAAGCAGAGAAGCCAGGAACACGGCCAACGCGACCGGCATCAGCACCGCCTGAGCCCAATACAAGCCGCCTATCACGACGACGCCGATGACGGTACCGGCCAAGAGGGTCAGGATGGCCTGAGAACCGGGGTCGACGAACGATTTCGCCATTAATCAAGACCTTCCAAAGGGTTCAACGGTAGAGATGCCGTCCGTGGCCTGCCGCTGTGGGGCGCAATCGAGCCACGAGATCGCTCACCCGTAGGGCGTGCGACCGGACCAACCACGATCACTTCATATACCTTATTTGACCAGACCCACGTAAGTCCTGGGTAAAGGACTGGCAAAGCTTTGGTAAAGAACTCGGCCCCTTGTGAAATGACGACAATTCGGCCCCGAGCCAGGCGGTCGAGTTTTTTGGCCCTACGGTCTCTCGCACGACGACCTGATTACCAAAGCTTTGCCGCAGTTTTGCCAAAACTTCATCTCGAGCAGGTAGGCTTATGGCATGAAAGCGTAGGAATATGTTGCAGACATCGGGCAGATGGAGAGCCATGGCGTCTGGCCGCGGCGTGCGCGCCCGATCCTAATACGCCGCATGAAATGCGCCGCATGAAATGCGCACATTAGGCAGGCTGGTTATAAACGCGGAAAAGGAGGTTGCGAATGTCAGTTGCACGTGTCACTGAAATCAAAGCGTCTTCCGCGCACAAAAAACGCTCAAGAACGTGAAATCCGCATGGATCCAAAACGAGGAGATCCTGTTCGATAGCAAGGGAAAAATTGCCGAGTACCGCGTCCAGATGAAGATCACGTTCGTTCTGGAGAAGTGACGCGGCCGTCGTGATGCCGGCTCGTGCTATTCAAGGCCGCGTGGCCCGCTGTGTGCGGTTTGACGCATGCCGCGCCGCCCACGGCGCGTGGTTGCGTCCATCCGCAAGTGGATGGACCGATTAACTGAATGGATATTTGCCGGCTGCCGGATGCCTCGCCGGCGGCCGGGGCAGTAAACAGCTTGGAATAGACGAGGTGACGAGAGGAGTTGCAGGAACAATGGCAACCGTTAGCGAAGTAACTATGCGGGATATTAAGCGCGACCTCGATGAGTTGCGCGGCGATCTCAAACACATGGTGGCCGGGGGGTTTAAGACACGGGAAAGAGTCGCGGACGCTAAGTCGCGCCTGTGGAATAGCGCGCACAATCTCGAGTTGTGCACGGAAGAACAGTTCAAAGACGCTTATAACGCCATTCGGCACCAGGGTGCGAAAGCGGTCGAACTCGGCCGGGAAAACATCGAGAAGCGGCCTTTGATCACGCTATTGAGCGCGTTGGGCGTCGGTCTGGTGCTTGGACGCTTCTTGCTGAGGAGATAGCGGATGACCGGCGTTGCCGATTTTATCATTGCGGTGGCGAACCTGATCGAAGCGGAAGGCCGGACGTTGCGCCGCAGTGTGATGCGTATGGCGCTCGGCGGCCTGCTTTTTGTGCTGGGCCTCGCGTTTTTGGCCGCGGGTATTGGCTTGCTGACGTGGTGCGTATATTTACTTTTCCTGGAAGCGGTGGGACTGCCCCTGGCGGCTTTCTTGTCGGGGATCGTTGTGCTCATTGCGGCCGGAATCCTGGTCGGAGTGGCGATTTTGTTGAATCGATGAACCAATAGGCCCGCGGACCCGCGGCGGCATCGCCGCGGCATCCGCTTTACTCGAGGAACGACTCTTATGACGCCAGATGGCGCAATGACGGACGAATGCATCGAGACCGCCAAAGAGGATCTGGACGCGGTCAAGGCACGCCTCTCGTGCTTTATGGGACGGATGCCGGATACGGAGACGCGGGTCGCGGAACAGACGGCCCCGGATGTCAATGAGCGAATAGCGCGGCAGATCGAAGCCAATGTTTATTATTATGCGCGGCATCCCGAGGAAATCGATCAGCGCCTCAATGAATTGGAAAAGGAATGGGATATCGAGCGGGCGCTCGAAACGACCTTTTCCGCGGTATCGTTGAGCGGATTCTTTTTGGGCATGTTTGCACGGAGGTTCCGGTTTCTCGCGGGCATGACCGGCGGTTTTATGCTCGAGCATGCGCTGCACGGGTGGAGCCCGCCGTTGCCCCTTTTCCGGCGCATCGGCATCCGCAGTTCCCGTGAAATCAATCTGGAAAGATATGCCCTGAAGGCGCTCCGCGGTGATTTCCAAAATGTGGACAAGGACGCCGATCCCGCAGAAAAAGCGGGCCAGGCCGTTGTGGCCGCCTCAATAAACTCGCCGCACGGCTGAGCCCGGCCGCGGGATATGGTCCGCGGCAGTTTAGAAGCGTAGCGGGCGCTTAATCCGCCCGGATGTTCAAAACTCTCGGAACCGGTCGATCTCACCCGGGAAGGCTTGCCCCGTCTCTCGCGCAATGCAACCCGATTACCAAAGCTTTGCCGCAGTTTTGCCGGAACTTCATCTCGGGCAGGTACTCTTGTGATATGAAGCCGCAAGATGCGGCTGGTGACTCCATCGGACAAATGGACGATAAAACGAGCCGCGAAAGCCGCGTTCTCGAGGTGTACGGAAGAAAGGATACGTGATATGTGCAAGCGAAAGGTACTCAGATTGGGGATTGTTGCCTCGGTGGTTGCAGCATCCGCTCTCCTCTTGGCGGGATGTGAGACTTACGGAACGGGACAAAGATCCCAAGGATACCAAGGCTGGCAGGGCCGCCCTGTGGCACGTGAGGGCGTCACCATCGTGGTCCCGGGCCAGGGCCGCTCGAATTATGGAAATGAAAATGCTTGGCGCGAAGAAAACGCCAGGCGCGAAGCCATCGCCAGGCGTGAAGAGAGCGCCAGGTATCAAGACATCGCCCGGCGCGAAGCCCTCGCCAGCCGCGAGCGCGAAAACATAGCCAAGCGCGAGCGCGAAGACTTGGCCAGGCGCGATGACATCGCCCGGCGCGAAGCCCTCGCCAGGGGCGAGCGCGAGAACATAGCCAGGCGCGAGCGCGAAAACATAGCCAGGCACGAGCGCGAAGCCATCGCCAAGCGTGAAGACATCGCCCGGCGCGAGCGCGAAGACATCACCAGGCGCGAGGCCATCGCCAGGGGCGAGCGCGAGAACACAGCCAGGCACGAGCGCGAAGCCATCGCCAAGCGTGAAGCCATCGCCAAGCGCGAGCGCGAAGACATCACCAGGCGCGAAGATAAGGCCAGGCGCGAAGACAAAACCAGTCATGACGAAAACGTCAGGCCCGGAAACAACGCCCGGCACGAGAACAACGCCCCGCAAGAGGACAACGGCCGGAACGAGGACAACGTTAGACACGAGGGCGACACCCAGCCGCAAGACGATGCCCGGCACGAAGACGGCGCCCGGCAGGACGTCCGGTAGTCTAGGCCTGTGGCTTCCAACTGGGCTTCACGTGTGTCTGAGTTAATGATGCAGAATGAATGTAAGCGGGCCGAACGACGGCCGCAGAGAAGAGATGCTTTTAGGCTCACCCCGAGCATCCGTGGGGCGTCCTCCACACCGGATGAAGCGTCATGGATGTTTGGGGTGACGTTTCCGGCGCCCCGGACGGTTTTTGGTGCAAGGGCAAAGAATGGAGCCGATACTCCGAGGAGGTTGATATGCGAATCAAGTTTCTAGTTGTTGCGATTACATTGGCGGCGCTCGTTGTGACCGCGGGTTGTGCGACGCGGACTGAAAACGGCGCGCTGATAGGTGGCGCGTTGGGCGCGGGAACGGGAGCCATCATCGGTAGTCAATCCGGTCATACCGGCGAAGGCGCCCTCATCGGTGGAGCTGCCGGCGCCGTAGGCGGCGCGATCATCGGAAACCAGACTGAGCAACGCGGCGGCCCGAGGTGACGCTCTACTGCTCGCACATTTGAATCGGGCAACTAACCGATAGGCCGGTTGAATTCGCCGAGGTCGAGGGGGTACTTGCCGAATTCGCGTGTGAGTTGGACAACGTAGTCGTAGGTTTTGGGGTTGACGTTGTCGGGGATGGAGTGATCGGACTGGAGGATGTACCCGCCGCCGCGTGCCGCGTTGAGTTTGGTGAGGACTTCGGCACGGACGAGGCCGAGGTCGTTGGTGGCGAGGACTCGGACGTCGATGTTGCCGTTGAACGCCCACCGCGAGCCGTACCTGCGCTTGAGGTCGAGCACGTCGAGGCCGGCCTTGGCTTCGAGGGGGTTGTAGGCGTCGACGCCGGCGTCGCGGATGTCGTCGAACACGGCGGAAGCGTTTCCACATCCGTGGTAGATGGTTTTGAGTCCGGCGTCGTGGGCGACGTCGCAGATGCGGGCCAGTTGCGGCTTGTAGACGGCGCGCCAGTAGTCGGGGGAGAAAAACATGCCGCGGTCGTAGGCGATATCCCCCCAGATGTACAGCCCGGCCAGCTTTCCGTTTGCGGCGGCGATTTGCGCTTCGGCGATGCCGACCGCGAAATCGCCGATCCGTTCGATAAACGCGGCGACGGCGTCGGGGTCTTCGCCGATTTTGAGCAGGACATTTTCAGTGCCCATGATGCGCCAGATCATCTCGTGAGGCTCGCAGACGCTGCCGAAGACGCAGTAATGGGGCGCGCAGGCGTTGACGCGGTCGACAAACGAGGGATAGCCCTGGTTGAGGGCGTCGCCCACGGCGTTGATCTGGTCGTCGATGGCGTGGAAGAACCGGCGGTCGTCGCGCGGATCGTCGAACCGGAACAGGGCCATGTCGTCGTAGCTCCTTGTATCGAAATCGACGTAGTAGGGCATGGGGCAGGAATCGCGCATCTCGATGGTTGCGCCAAATCCGGTTTTGACCAGCTTGCGTCCGCCACCTTGTTCGAGCACACGGATGCCGCCGATGTGGGGGTCCATGTTCGGGTTGACGACGATCAGGTCGAGGTCCCAGTAATGGTACGGGTTGAACGGGCCGCCCTGTGCCAGTTCATCGGACGCCCTGCGCACGAAGTTCGACCAGAAAAACTCGCCGATCGGGACCCGGTCGGGCTCCCGGTTTTCGAGTGCCGCAATAACGCGGGCCGTCTTAGCCTCACCATTGTTCATGATGTGTCTCCCTTGGTGGCATTTTAGTGGCGGCGGAAGGGGAAAGGCAAGGGTAACAACAGGGTATAGGGTTTGGGTTATGGGGAAGAGTTGCGTGGACGGTGTGGACGTGGTGGACATAGTGGACGATGTGGACGGAAGATATGGTAGCGGTAATGGCGGAATTAGGATGACGCGGGCGGGAAGGGATTCGTGCAGGCACTTCAGGAATTCTTTGTTGCGGGCGCTTCAATTGGATATGCTATGGGCGCGCGTATACGCGCGTGGTAAGCAGTTGGCTCGACTTTGGGGAATGGATATGCGGACACGTCGGCATCTGGCGGTACTGGCGGCGGGGCTGACATTGATGGCGGGGTGCGGCGCGTCCGGTGGTTTCGGCGGGTACGGGTGGTTTCTACTGCTGGCTGTGGTGATGGCGGGTGCGGGGTGGCCGCTGTCGGTGATTGCGCTTCGATGGCGAAAGCAGCGTCGGCTGGTGGTGAGCACATATCTGGAGGCGGAAGAGCGGCTCGAGGAAAGTGAGCCGGCGGAGGCGCTGGAGTTGGTGCGCGCGGCGAAACCGGAGGTGACGTACGGTGGCCTTCGCGCGCCGTTGACCCAAGTCGAGATGACGGCGCTGCTGCGCCTGGGTGACGTGGCGGGCCTGCTGGCGATTTACGCGGACACGCCGGACGCGTTTTACTGGCAGGAGGGCCCGGCGCTGCTGGTGGCGGAGGCGCACGTGGCCGACGGGCGGTACGAGGCGTTTGACAAGCTGTACAACTGGTGGCACGAGCGGGAGGGGCGCGGGGAGGGGGCGTCGAAACGGTGGGTGTTGCTCGAGTCGGACAAGCTCCAGCGGGAAGAATACGAGATTGGCGCGCTCGAGGCGCTGAACCGCGGCGAGATGGAAGGGCCGGCGGAGGCGGGCCGGCTGGCGCGTCTGGCGGTGTTGCGCGGTCCTGAGAACGGGGAGGAGGCGCAGGCGCTTATCGAGCGGGCACTGAAACTGGCGCCGGACGACCCGGACGTCCGGGTGTTCCAAGGGATGCTGTACGAGAAGACGGCCCGGGATAAACGGGCGGAAGCCGCGTTCCAGTATGCGCTGGCGTACGGCAAGCGGCGGCCGCTGATCATTGATGCGGTAGCGGAGTTTTACCGGCGGTCCAGTAACATCGAGCGGGCCCTGGAAATCTGGATGGACGGGCTCGCCGAGCCGTCGCTGGACCGGATCTGGCTCAAGGTGCTTTTCCTGGGGAAGGTTTACCGCCCTCTGGCGCCGGCTTGGAAAGAGTTGACGCCGCCGCCGGGCGAGTTCAGCCAGCTTATCGACTTCTTTGAGACGGTTCCGCGCGCGCGGTTTTGGGACCACGAGACGTTTCAACCGATGGCGACGGAGAAACCGGTGCTGCTTTCCCGGCAGGAGGTACACTGGCTTCGCGTGTTCGAGGCGCTGCGCGTACGGAACGAAGACGAGGCGTTGTCGCTGCTCAACGTGAGCCGGTTCGGCGAGAGAAGCTGGCACCAGGACCTCGAGACGACCCTGATCTGGATCCTCACGTACCGGCGTGTGAAGTTCATGAACCCGGAGTTGGTGCTGATCGCAGACGACCGGCTCCGCGTCGAGGGCCGCCACCCGCTGTTCGCCGCGCTCGACAACTGGGTGCGGGGCGAAGCAAAGCCGCCGGAGTTTGTTCAGCGGCTGGTGGTGAGCGACGAGGCGTTTGCGGCGGCTTGCCTGGCGGCGGGCTGGCACCGTGCGGGCCTGATCCTGCACCGGGTCCCGCTGGTGAAGAGCGAGGCGCCGGAGTGGCTCGTCCGCGATTACGAAGCGGCGTTGAAGGTATGCAAGGACGAGCTGGACGAGATGCGCGCGTCATTGTGAATTGGCGGCGGGTTTTGGCCGGCTGCCTTGCGCGCAATGTTTCGTCGCGCGCTCGTCATGGCGCTGACTCCGCGCCGGCCGGTATGTGAAAGATCAGCTTGCCGGCGCGCGAAACCGAAGCATAATCGCTCCTCATTATTACGCAGGAAAGCTGGTAATCGTCTCCTTCCTGGTTGTAGTTGAAGTCTTCGCCGTCGTAAGGGCTTTTGGGTACCTCTGGGAGGAAGTTTGGCGCGAGGGAGTCGAGCGAGTCTGGGTAAGTCCCGTGGCCGCGCCGGTACAATTCGAGCGCGATCGCGATGCGCAAACCGTCGACCGTGGCAAAGAACCGGGAGTTGGTGTCTATGATAACGGTGTGCAAGCAAAGGTAGAGATGTCCACGTCCACGAGGCGGCGTATCCAACACGCTGAACCGTTCCTTCTGCTGCTGGTACTGGTGGAATGTGAGTTGCGCGGCGGCCTGGAAAAGGGGTTCATGGCGCCGGACGAAGTACTTCTGGCGCGATAACTCGAGCTGCGCCGAAACATTGTAGTAAACCCGCTGCAACCTCGTTGGGCGGAAGGGGAGATCAACAACCGCCTCCGCTTTGAGCACTCTCCGAATCATGTAATCGAGTGTTGCCCTCTGCGGCGCCCATGCGCGCCGTGTTTCTTCGAGCCATTGCAGCATTTCCCGCTGGTGCTCGTCGCACGACCTGCGGATCGCGTCAATGGCAACCGATTCGGCAAACACCGTTGCCCAATACCGATCCGCATTTATCCTGAACGACAGCCGGAGTGTTTCCTGCATCAACCGGCAACCGTCCTCGGCCGGGTCGGGGGAGCATGGCTTAGAGGCCGCGTCGAGAAAGAGCAGGCCGATCAGTTGGTGCAAAAGCAACATGTTTTCGAAAATCGATCCGTCTAACTGCTTGCCGGCTGTCCAGTCAACCGGCGGGAACAAGAAGAACGGTTTGGATGCGGCGGCGCGAGCGAGTTCTACGGCAGGTTTTGATTTGTCGATGTACTCGAGCAGAAGCGGGTCGTCGTCGGGCCGGCAGACGCTGAGCAGCGAGCCCACCGAGCCCGGTTCCAGCTCGAACCAATGCTCGACCCCGTCCGCGTCCTTCACCTGATCCAGGTAGGGCGGGATGGGCGGTAGGAGGGCCGCTGCATCGACGAGCCCGTAGTAGGAGTTGTTTTCCCGGTCGAGCCGTTTGGCCACGAGTTCGGGCGGCTCCTCGTAAGGGATATACGGCGCACGGAAGTGCGCCACGACGATTGTCAATGCCGCGAGACCGAAAAGACTCAAGACCACCATCGTGTTTCTGACAGTGCCCCGCGCAATCATGGCGCCGCTTCCATTCCGGCGGGCATGTGAAAGATCAGCTTGCCAGCGTGCGATACCGAAGGATAGTAGCTTACCGACAAGACCGTGCAGGAAAGCGCGTAATCGTCGGATTCCCGGCGGTAGTCGAATGGCGTACCGTCGTAAGGGCATTCAGGCAGCTTGGGAAAGTAGTCCGGCGCGAGGGAATCGAGTGAGTCGGGGTAACTCGCATGGTCGTGCCGGTACGATTCGAGCGCGATCGCGATGCGCAATCCATCGACTCGGGCAAAGAACCGGGAGTTGGCATTTACGGAGGCGCCGTGAAGAGAGAGATCAAAATATCGTCTTGGCGGCGTCTGAAGGGGTTTGAACTTTTCCTTCTGCAGATTGTACTGGAGGAAGGTGAGTTGTGCGGCGTCCCGGTATAGCTTTTCATGCCGCCGGACAAACAGTTTTGCATGGGAAAACGCCATTCTCATTTCAACCGACGTGGCAAAGCGTCGCCACATGTTCGGTCGGTAATTTGGGTCGTCAGTCAAATCCGCTTCCAACACGTTCCGTATTGCGAACTCAATCGCTGCTCTGGGCGGGGTCCAGTCGTGGCGGGTTTGATCCAGCCACTGCAGCATTTCCCGCTGATGCTCGATGCACGACTTCCGGATCACGTTAGTGGCAAACGTTTCGGCGGGCTCAAACCAGTGATACCGATCCGCATTCATCGTGAAAGATAATTCGAGGGCTTGCTGCATCAGCCGGCAGGCGTCTTCCGCCGGGTTGGCAGAACAGGACTTTGACGCCGAGTCCAGAACAAGGAGGCCGCGCAATTGGTACAATGGCAGCAGGTTTTGGAAAACAGGTCTCTCCAACTGCTGATAGGAGGCTGTCCAATCAACCGGCGGAAACAAGAAGTATGGTTTCGATGCGGCCGCGCGGGCAAGCTCCAGGGCAGGTTTTGATTTTTCAACGAATTCTAGCAGGAGCGGGTCGGCGTCGGGCCGCCAGACGCGGAGTAACTCGCCAACGGAACCCGGCTCCGGCTTGAACTTGGATTCAAACCCGGTTTCGTCCTTGACATAGCCGATTTCGGGCGGCGTGAGCGGCAACAGGGCAGCCGCATCAAGAAGGGCGTAATGGGCGTTATTTTCCCGATCAAGCCGTTTGGCCACGAGATCCGGCGGCTCCTCGTAAGGGACGTACGCCCCACGAAACTGCGCCACAATAATCGCCAACGCCGCGAGACCGAAAAGACACAAGACTACCATCGTGTTTCTAACAGCGGCCCTGCGCGCGATCATGCTCCCGCCTCCGGCCTTGACGGCATCCAGAAGTTGTCCCGCCGGTCTTTGGGCGCATACAGCAGGAAATGATGCGGCGGGCGGTCAGGGGGTTCATAGGAGACACAGTAAAGGACGTAGTCGCCGCCTTCTGTGGCGTAGGCAAAAGGCCGGGCGCAAAACGGGTTTTCGGGCAGTTGCGGCAGGTACTGTGGAACCAGATCGGAGAGCGATTGGGGATAACCGCCACGGTCACGGCGGAACAACTCGAGGGCCACTACGATCGATAGCCCGTCGGCCGTACCAAAGAATTCGCTGTTACACACGCGGAACTGCGAAAACAACTCGCCGGACAAATAGGTCTCTCTAAACTTTGGATGCTCGCGCAGATCATCTTCGTACTGCCGTTGAGTCATGCAACTGGTTTTGCGAATGTACGCTTCCTGCCGATACAACGCCTTTTTCAGTTGCGCAATCCGGGCTTTCCAAAAAACCCGCACCGGCCAGATTTCTTTGTCCGCCAGGGGTCCCAGCGACGTGGCATAGACACGGCGGATATCGCGGTCGATGGCGGTCAACGGCGGTTTCCAGCCGGCACGCAACTGCCCAAGCCACGCCGCGATTTTGTGCTGATGGTCCGCCGACGCCTTACGGATGACCTCCACGGCCTCCACTTGCGAATGGGATCGTTTCACGCCATCGGTTCCCAGCAGGCACGAAAGGCGCATCGCGTTGTGAAGATGGGCGCAGGCGTCTTGATTCGGGTCTTCCGAGCATGGGCGTATCCGGGCCTGTGCAAGAGAGAGTTCCACCAGTCGAAACAGTCTGTCCTGATCTTCTCTCAGTTCCCTTTGTGAGGTGCTGTCAAACGAATGCGGCGGATAGAGAAACCAAGGCTTGTCAAATGCAGGGGGGATCGCGTTGAGGGCCGGCAGACATTTGTCCATGTACTCGATCAGGACTGGGTCGTCGTCCGGCCGCCGGATATTGAGCATCTGGCCCAGGGAATCGTCTTCCGGGGTGTAATAGTAATCCCAACCTTGCTCGTCTTTGAGTTTGAGATCCGGTGGCGACTCCGGGAGCAGCTTTGCCGCCTCAGCCAGCACGTAATAGGCGTTGTTTTCCGTATCGGTGCGTTTGTTTGTAACTTCCGCCGGTTCATCAACGATCATGTTTAACGGCTGTCTGAGGTTGGCCAGCACGACCAAAACGCCCACGCCGCCAAACAGCAAGAAGACGACCACCAGGTGGCGGCGGCTCAATCGTTTGCCGACTCGTCTTGTCACTGTGTTCTCCCGGGATTGCGCGCCCCTCTGGCCTGCCTCCCCGATAAGATGGCCCGCTGGTCTTTCGGCGCGTACACAAGAAAAAGCGGAGACCTCCCGCGGGGGCCGCCCCCACAACGCAAAACATACGTGCCGTCCGCGGGTGCGTACGTGAAACCTTGCCCATCATATGGGTTCTTGGGCAGTTCAGGCACGTACTGCGGAACGAGCGCGTCGAGAGCTTCGGGATACGCGCCCCGGTCGCGCCGATACGATTCCAAAGCCACGACAAGCAATAATCCGTCCACTCCCGCAAAGAACGAGCTGTTCGGAGCGATGTACAGCGTCCCCAATCCCCACGAGTCGAAATTGAGAAACTCCGGGTGTTCTTTCCTGTACTGGTCGTACTGGAAGTAAGTCATGCCGGCGGCTTGTCGAACGTCTTGTTCATGCTGATACATATTCTTCTTTAACCGGTTAACGCCGAAGGCTGTAATAAACCTGCGGAGCAGAGAGTAATTGTTTTCCTCAGGTGGGTGGGTCAAATGATAAATGCTCCTCAAATTCTCGTCAATGCCGATTTCCGGCGGGTGCCACTTGCCGCGGAACTGTAAAAGCCACTCGGCTATCTTGCGCTGATGATCCGGGGAAGCCTTCTGAATAACGGCTGCCGCTTCCGGAACAGACGGGAATCGGGCGCTGCCGCCGTGTTGATTCATACTCGAGATACGCCCGGTGTCGTAAAGAAATGCGCAGGCATCCTCGCTGGGGTCTTCCGAGCATGAATGAACTAAGGCCTGCGCGAAACAGACCGTCTGCAGGCGCCAAAGCTTTTTCGGTGTTTCGTTTCTTTCGGAAAGGTCGACGGCCGGGTCGGCTCCATAAAGGAACCAGGGTTTTTCTACCGCTTTCAGCGCATGCTCGACGGCCGGTCGCGATTTGTGGATATACTCGAGCAGGAGCGGGTCGTCGTCTGGGCGGTCAATCTCCAGGATGCTGCCCGCCGAATCGGGCTCCGGCCCGTAAGCAGGTTGGAGTGGCGGGGGCGGCGCCGGGAGCATTTCCACCGCTTCCATGACGATGTAATAGGCGTTGTTCTGTTTGTCCAACCTTTTTTGGGTAGTCTCCGGCGCTTCATGAAGCGGCAAGTTAACCGGCGCCCGCAGGTTGGCCATGACGATCAAGACACCAATACCGCCAAACAGCAGGAAGACCACAACGAGGTGGCGTCGGCTCCAGCTTTTAGAGGCTTGTTTTGCCACGCTGCTGCCTCCGGACAGCATGCTTTTCTTCGTCCAGTTTATGCCAATAGGTTTTTCGCTGGTCTGTTGGGGCGTAAATCAGGAAATGCTGGTACGCTTCCCATGTTTCCCCGGAGCGGTATCCGCCCACGCAATGTAACAGAAAGGATCCGCCGGAGCGCGTGTAGTCGAAACCCTGCCCATCGAACGGGTTCTTGGGCAGTTCCGGCATGTATTGCGGGACGAGCGGGGTCAAGGATTCGGGATACTCACCGTGGTCGCACCGATACGATTCCAACTCCGCTACAATCAGCAATCCATCAACGGTGGCGAAAAAGGAACTGTTGGAGGGAAGGAAGGGCGTATCCAGGCCGCCGATATCGGCGTCGAGGAAGTCCGGATGCTCTTTCCGGTATTGATCGTACTGGAAGTAAGTCATTGCGGCGGCTTGGCGGATCTCTTTTTCATGGCTAAACACGTTCCTCTTTATCCGGTTGATCGGGGCGTTGGCAATCAGCTTAAGGACTTCCGGCAGCTTTCGCATGTCGGGCACTGAAATGTGGTAGATGCAGCGCAGCTCCTCATCAATGGCTATCTCGGGGAAGCGCCACTCGTCGCGGAATTGAGTAAGCCACTGGGCGATCCTGCGCTGATGTTCGGGAAACGCCTTCCGGATGATGTCGGCTGTCTCGGGCGCCGAAAAATGGAGACCGCCGGTTGTATTAATCATTCGCGAAATGCGCGCGGTATCGTACAGAAAGACACAAGCGTCTGATTCCGGGTCTTCCGAACAAGAATGAATCATCGCCTGAGCAAAACAAACCGACACAAGCCGCCACAGCCCTCGCCGTTGCTCGCCTCTGACCGTGAGATCGCCGATCGGTTCTGTTGGATACAGGAACCAGGATTTCTCAACAGCGTTCAGGGCGTGCTCAATTGCCGGGCCCGATTTTTGCACATATTCGAGCAGGAGCGGGTCGTCGTCCGGCCGCTTGATATCCAGTATGCCGCCGACAGAATCATCCTCGGGTTTGTAGACGTCAGAGAAACCCTTCTCGTCTTTGAGTACAAGCGGCGTGGGCGGCGCCGGAAGCAGATTGGCCGCCTCTTCCAGCACATAATAGGCGTTGTTCTGTTTATCCAGGCGTTTTGCGGTAAGTTCCGGCGGTTCGTTGAGCGGCAAATTCACCGGCGGCCGCAACTTGGCCATAACGATCAAAACGGCCATTCCGCCAAACAACAGGAAAACGATCGCCAGATGGCGGCGGCGAATTCGTTTAGCGGGCCTTTTTGTCACTTCGACTTCTCCAGCGGTTCCAGTTTGCGGGCAAAAACCGTCTTGTCATTGGAGTCGGAATGGTTGAGGAGCCGATAACCGCCGGTCCCTCGCTCGTACAGGTACGTCACACCCCGATCGGCATACACATCGTCCGGAAGCGTCGCGACATAACCGGGCACTAACTCTTGCAGCGATGCGGGAAACTCCCCGCGGCCGTGGCGATAAAGCTCGATCGCCAGTATCAGGATCGAGCCGTTCATTAATCTGTTCCACGAGGCATTGAAGCGCACGTTCGATGCAAGACTGAACCCGAAATAATAGCCCGCTTCGAACTTCAATACGATCGGGTCCTGCCCGGCGAGTTGCTCGAACTCGTTGGGGTACATGTACGCCGTCTTGAACGCATAATCGAAGTGGCGCATAAACAACGTCCGATAGCGGAGGTATGTGGCGGCCTCGAGCGGATGCAAGATGCTGCCTTCTTTCTTGAGCGAATCGAGAAAGATCTTGTGCTGGCGAAGGTCAAACTCGATCTTCTCGCGGGACGGCCGCTGTCGCGCCTGGATCAGCACGGCCCAATCGAGCAATTGGCGCTGGTGTTCGGGCAGCAATCGCGGCAGGGTGTCAAAAACCGTGGAAGTGTGCACATACGCGTAATCGAGTAGGGAGGCTTCGTGCATCCGGGCCACGAGTTCAAATGAATCCCGCACGACGCCGACGCTCTCGGCGCTCGAGCCGGTCTGGCCGCTCAGGATGAATGCGTGCGTAAACAGGAGCGGCAAGAGAGATCGAACCTTGTCGAAATACGGATCCCTGCCGATGCCGGGGTGGCTGAAGAATTTGCTCTCCGGATCGGATGCCTCGGGTGGAAGCAGGATGAACGGTTTTGCAAGGACTTCGCGGACGCGCGGAACGAGCTTGGAACCCGATGCGAGGTACTCGACCAAGATGGGATCGTCATCGGGCCGGCCGACCCCAATCCGGCTGCCCAGCGACCCCGGCTCAGCCCGGTAATACCCCACGGTGGAGGGGTCGTCGGGCAGGGGTCCCCACGCGGCCTGTGGTGGGTCGGGAGTTTCGGCCAGGATCTGCTCGAGCAGGTACCAGCCATTGTTCTCTCGGTCGGCGCGCCGCGCGGCCATCTCGGCGGATTCCGGCGGGATGGCGTTGCGGGGGAAAAGCCGCGTGGCTGTGACAGCGAGCGCGGCAAGGGCGAAAATCACAATCACGAGGAAAACGTTGCGGCGCGCGTGCGACCTGCGTTTCATAGTGACTTGTTCTCCAAAGAGTCCGCTTGTAGACAAGCTAGCACACACAAACACGCTGTTTCAGCCGGGCGCCGTTGCGGTTGGCGCCGGCGCCAACCTGATGATAACGTCGCGGGCACCGCCGCCGTCCTCTTGGTCAGGCCCGCAACTGTACAAGACATAATCCGCTCCCTGCCCTTTGTAAATGAACGGTTTGCCCGTAAAGGGATCAACGGGGAGGCGGACAAAATAAGGCCGGAGCGATTCGAGCGACTCCGGATACTGGCCGTTGGCGCGCCGATGAATCTCGAGCGCGGCGGCAATCGCGAGGCCGTCGATTTGTGCGAGCCATTGTGAGTGTACATACGAAAGCTGGCGGTATGATAGTAGGCCGCCCTCGTCCGATAAAGCTTTCAATCCGGGGTGCTGATTTTCAAACTCGGGCAACCGATAGAGTTCGACACCCGCGACGCCGATGTACGCGTCATGATAGCGCCGCAAGGCGGCTTTTAGCCGCGCCGTGGTAAACGCATAGACCGCGGCCTGGCCCGGGTGGCGTCCCACCTCGCGCCAGTCGACGTCCACCTTTTGAGTATCAAACTGCCGGATAGTATGTTCAACGCACCTGTAGGGCGGCCTGAGTGACTGGCGGAACAGGGCCAGCCAGTCCAGCGTCTGGCGCAGGCGCCGCGGGCTCATGCTTCTGAACAGCGGCGCCAGTTCCGGGGCCAGTTGACGGCAATAGGGATGGTAATCGGAGCTGATCATGTATTCGAGCCGCAGAACGTCCCGGATCAAACCCGCAACCTCTCCGCCACGTCCCGGCGAAGCCGCTTCGACACGGGCGGTTGCCTCGAGAAGATTGGTAAAACGCGCAAGCGCCGCCCTCGATTCATGCCTCCGCTCGTCGGCGTCATCGGTCATTGGGAACATCAGGTCCGGCTTGAGCAGCGCCTCGCGCGCCTTGTCGATTGCGGGCCGGCACTTGGCCAAGTAATCCATCAGCACCGCATCATCCGGCCGCGTGGCCCACACCATCCTGGCCAGCGATTCCGGCACAGGCGCATATTGTTTCACAAAACGGCCGCCGGGCCCGTCTGGGTACTGCACCGACGGCGGCGGCAGGGGCAACAACTGCACGGCGTCTTGCAGCGCGTACCAGGCGTTGCGGTCACGGTCGAAGCGCAGCGCTGTCACTTCGGGCGATTCCGGCGGCAGAATAGGCCCGCGCGATTGACTAACACGCGCCAGCACAAGAAGGATCGCCATGCCAAGAAAACAAACGACCACGAACGCTACGTTGCGCCGGGCCGACCGTGCCTTGGCCACCTGTTCACATCCTCCTGTTCACTGAATAAGCGCGCGCGCGTGGCATCTATTCTGCCCCCGGGGGTATATGAATGAGGACATCTGTGGAGTGGTATCGGTGGCCGCCCTGGTCGCGGCCGCAGAAACCTGTGGCGTAGAGGCGGTAGTCATCGCCTTCGCGCCGGTAGATAAACGGCTGGCCGGAAAAGGGGTCCGTGGGCGGTTTGGGCACGTAATCCGGCGCCAGGTCATCGAGCGACTCCGGATACTGCCCTCTGTCGCGCTTATACTGTTCGATCGCCAGGAGAGCGCACAATCCGTCGATTTCCGTCAGATAGAAACTATTACTCCTGCAGATTTGTTCGAGGGACAGATCGAAATACTCAAGGTTAGCCGCGTCGGCCAGCGCGCGATTCTTTCTCTCCCACTCACGGTACTGCGACAACGTGTAGCCGCAGACTTCCTGCAGCGTGCTGTAATTTCTGGCCAGGAGCGGCCGGGCCCGGACCGCGCGCAGGTTCTGATCCACCGCCTGGATAAAAGGCACTCGAACGTACAGCGCCCGTGAACTTCGCCGCGCCTCAAAGATGCGCAGTTTGGTATCGAGCAAGAACTTCGGCGGCTGCCATTGGGCGCGAAACTCGAGGAGGGCCGGCAACAACCGGGTCTGAAATCCAGGTGGACACTGTCTGATGAGGGCGGCGCGGGCCGAGATTCCCGAGGCCATATAAAAGCCCACTTCAAGTTCATCTATGAAGCGCCAGTGAAGATGGTAGTAGTCCACAACGCCTTGGACGGCGTCACCCACATCGGCGCCCCCCTCGGCATCATCAACAGCGACGAGAAACATGCGAGTCGCTAAAGGAAGAAGCTTGTAACCATCGTCATAGTAGAGGAAAGGTTCTTCTCGAAGCCTTTTCCAGTCTATGGGAACGAGAAGGTGGGGCATCTGCAGATGTTTTCGCGCAGTAGCGACCGCGGGGCGCGACCCTTCGATAACCGCAGCAATTTCCGGCGCGTCTTCCTTTAGATATACGTCCAGGAGTTCGGCCCGAGGGCCTTTCTCGAAATCCATGTCGCTGATTTGGGTGGTCAACGCGACAGGAGGAAGCATCTTGAGCGCCGCGGCAAGCTGAAAATAGGCATTGTCGCTGGACAGGCGGATTTTGCTGATCTCTTCCGGTTCGGGGCTAATCACCGGAGGGCCGCCAAACGATTTCATAAAAAAGATGAGCGCGCCCGTCAGGACAAACAGAACCGCCACCGCAATGGCGTTGCGCCGCGCCTTTAATTTGGCCATGGGACTCTGCGCCCCCCTGATGTTCACGCCATTATGAATTCGCACCGCAAGTAAATTCAATGAACGCCAAAATCCTCGGAGAGCACTTTAAGGCAGGCGTCGAGATCGTCGGTGAGGATGTAATTCACGCCCGCCTGGACGAGCCTGCGGATCTTCGGCGGATCTTCCGCGCCGAAATAGTTGACCGTGATCCCGTTGGCGTGGCAGAGGTCGATGGCTTCTTTGAGTCCTTTCTCAGGCCCGGCCAATTGGATGAACTCGGCGGGTTTTTCGATGGTAGCCTTAACGTAGTTCA
>JAPLKX010000091.1 GCA_026387845.1 Candidatus Hydrogenedentota bacterium
CGTCTTCACGCCAACTGACACCGCCCATTACAGCCCGGTTTCTGGAACGACCGACGTCACCGTGAACAAAGCAACCCCCGCCATCACCACCCAGCCCACCGCCAGCCCCATCACCTACGGCCAGACCCTCGCCGCCAGCACGCTAACAGGCGGGTCGGCCTCCACGCCCGGCACGTTCGTGTTTGACGCGCCCAATACCGTGCTTGAGATAGGAGTACACTCGACGGTGCCTGTGACTTTCACTCCCACGGACGCCGACAACTACAACTCTGCGCCAACCACGGTAAGCGTAACGGTGAATAAAGCCACGCCCGTGGTGAACCCTTGGCCGGCCGCAAGCCCCATCACCTACGGCCAGACCCTTGCTGCCTCGACACTGACCGGCGGGACCTCTTCGGTGCCGGGAACCTTTGCATTCACCGCGCCCAACACAGCTCCCAATGCGGGCAACCACCCAGCGTCTGTCACATTCACGCCGACCGACACGGTCCATTACGGCACGGCCGAGGGCGAAGTGATTGTCGTCGTCTACAAAGCCACGCCGGTTGTTACGACGTGGCCGACAGCCACTCCGATCACCTACGGCCAGACGCTGGCCGATTCGTCCCTGCCCGGGGGCTCGGCTTCGGTGACAGGTACCTTTGTGTTCAACTCCCCAAGTATGAAACCAAATGCCGGTACCTACGCGGCTGCCGTCACCTTCACACCTACGGATGCTGCCAATTACAATGCTGTGCCGCGCACGGTAAATGTCGTCGTAAACAAGGCCACACCCACCGTCACAACGTGGCCTACCGCAAGCGACATTACGTACGGCGACACACTGGCCTCCTCAACATTGTCCGGAGGGGCGGCTTCAACAAGCGGGTGGTTCGCATTTGATGCGCCAGAAACTGAGCCCGAACCCGGGGAATATCCCGGCTCCGTCACGTTCACGCCATCAGAGGCCATGAATTACAACACCGTACCTGGGACTGTGAATGTTCACGTAAAGCGGGGCGTTTGGTACGTAAAGAGCGGCATCGCCGGCGATGGATATTCGTGGGAGACTGCCTGCGGCAGTATTCAGCAGGCCGTAGACGCCGCCTATGCCGACCACGGCGGTGATGTATGGGTGGCTAAGGGAAACTACGTTGCTGACGCCTTGTATGTCATTGTCATGGCACAAAACGTCTACGTCTACGGGGGATTTGGCGGTGACGACGGCTTCGATGACCGTGACTGGGAAACCAACCCAACGGTTCTTGACGGGGAGTCTGAACACGGCTGTGTAAAGGGGGCAAACGGCGCCGGATTGGATGGGTTCATAATTATCAATGGTGCCGGCGAATCCGCGGGCGGTATGCTCAACGACGCAACCTCTCCAAGTGTTTCCAATTGTGGCTTTTATGCAAACGCGATTTCCACGGCCGGGGGGGGAATGCGTAACATCGGCAACTCTTCGCCAACGGTGACTAACTGCAACTTTTCCGGTAATACGGCGTCCACCAACGGCGGTGGCATGTACAACTGGAACTCATCGCCAACGGTGGTGACCTGTAACTTCACGGGAAACACGGCCGAGAGCGGCGGGGGCGGGATGTACAATAAATCCTCCTCGCCAACCGTGTTCAACTGTAATTTTTCCGGAAACACGAGCGTCTATGGCGGTGGGATGCACAATTCCAGCGATTCGTTGGTAAGCATCGTTAACTGCAACTTTGCCGAAAATACCGTGGTCTTCAAGGGAGGCGGTATCATAAACTGGTACGGCTCTTCGTCAACGGTGGTCAACTGCACCTTTGTCCGAAACGAGGCTGGCATCGGAAGCGGCGGCGGGATCTACGTCGAAGGTCTAACCAACCTCACCAACTGCACCTTAACAGAAAACACGGCATCGAGCGGAGGCGGACTTTATTCCAGTTCGTCTTGGAGCACGGTAACAAACTGTATCTTTTGGGGCAATGTAGGGTACCAAAGTGGAAATGAGGTTTACGGCTACAGCCAGCCGGTAGTCACATATTCATGCATTAAGGGCGGATACGAGGGTACAGGTAACATATCCTCCGATCCGCTCTTCGCCGACCCCGACAACGGCGACTACAGCTTGCAAGCCGGCTCGCCGTGCATCGATACCGGCACCGCCGACGGTGCGCCTGACGAGGACATCCTCGGTGTCGCGCGACCACAAGGTGCCGGGTACGACATGGGCGCGTACGAGCGCCCCGAGGAGTGAAAACCGGCAGTTTATAATTCACACAGCCAGGAGCCCCTGGCCAAACTGACATAGCAGGCATTGTTGTTGCGCGGCAGGCGCACACCCCTGGCGGCTGCCGCGCCCGCGTATCCTGCCACGGTACGCAGCCGGCGGATGTGGAAGCGGGCGCTCGGTTTCTGCTACAACGTCCACCGGAGGGCTACTGCCATGGAATCCTTTCAGGGCACTACGGTTTTGAGTATCCGGAAAAACGGGCGTGTGGCGATGGGGGGCGACGGGCAGGTTACCATTGGCAACACCGTCGTGAAGGAGCACGCCGTGAAGGTTCGGCGGCTGGCAGAGGGCCGGGTCATTGCGGGGTTTGCCGGGTCTGTTTCGGACGCGTTCACGCTTTTCGAGCGGTTTGAGAGCAAGCTGAAGCAGTTCAACAACAACTTGCTGCGTGCCGCGGTCGAGTTGGGCAAGGAATGGCGCACCGACAAGTACCTTCGCCAACTCGAGGCGCTGCTGGCGGTGTGCGACGTCGAGCGGTCGCTCTTGATCGCGGGCAGCGGCGAGATCATCGAGCCGGACGACGGCATCATCGCAATTGGCTCGGGCGGTCCGTTTGCGTTGGCGGCGGCGCGGGCCTTGTCGGCCCATTCCGATCTCGATGCGGAAGGGCTGGTGCGCGAGTCGCTGCTGATTGCCGCCGGCATCTGCATCTTCACCAACGCCAACATCGTTGTGGAAACACTCTAGAACCGGTGGTCGGTGGTCGGTGGCCGGTGGCCGGTGGCCGGTGGTCGGTCGCGCGACGGGGCGGCGAAAAGCGGGGACGGACACGGATGTAACCGCGGGAGTTCGGCGATGTATTGTGCAGTGCTCGTGTTGGCGGCGGCCTTGGGTGGAGGCTCTTTGCCTCAACCCGACTGGCTGGTTACGCCGTGCAATCAGGAGGCGCGGGTTAAAGAATCCGATCGCGGCCGGACGCTCGAGATGGCCAACGGGCTTATTCGCAGAACGTTCCGCGTCCGCCCAAACTTCGCTACCATCGCCATAGACAACCTGTGCTCCGGCGCGTCGGTGCTGCGGGGCGTCAAACCCGAAGCCGTCATCGAGATCGACGGCACGCGGTTTGAAGTCGGCGGGCTGAAAGGCCAGCCGGACTACGCCTACCTCGACCCGGCGTGGATTGACGCCATGACGGCCGCGCCGGAATCGTTCCAGTATGCCGGACATTCCATAGGCAAGCCGGTGGTGCCGTTCGAGTGGCAGCCAGCGCGGCATGCCGCAAACACCGTCTGGCCGCCGCGCGGGGTGGCGCTGAAGGTGGATTTCGTGCCGTCGGAAGCGATGAAGGAAAAATGCGGCGGCGTCCGTGTCTCAATCATCTACGAGATGTACGACGGCATCTGCGTCATGTCCAAACGCGTCGTAGTGGCGAATGACGGGCCGGGCGAGCGCGTCCTGACAGGCTTGTCAACGGAACTGCTGGCCGTCAACGAGCAGGAAAAAGGGCGGCTCGGCGTCGAGAGCGACTATGCGTTCAACACGATGGTGACGACGCAATGGGGGCCGGACGCGGAGTACCTGACTCAGGTCGATTACACGTACCAGATGCCGCTGCTGATGACGAGCCGGTACCCAACCGGCCCCGGCGTGCGGCTCGAGCCCGGCGGCTCGTTCGAATCGTTCCGGACGTTCGAGCTTTTCCACGACAGCGACGACCGAGAGCGGCGCGGCCTCGCCCGGCGCAGAATGATGCGGACGCTCGCGCCGCACGCCACCGAAAACCCGATCTTCATGCATGTCCGGAAATCGGATTCGGCCTCGGTCCGGCGCGCCGTCGACCAGTGCGCGGACACCGGGTTCGAGATGGTCATCATGACGTTCTGGAGCGGGTTCGACATCGAGAGCGAAGACCCGGCCTACATCGCGCGCGTCAAGTCGGACGTTGATTATGCCCACGGCAAAGGCATCGAACTGGGCGGCTATACGCTGATGACGGCGTCGCGAGACATCTCGCCGGAGTTCAACTGCATCGGGGCCGACGGCAAGCCCTCGAGCATGTTCGGCCAGAGCGTGTGCCTGGCGTCGGAGTGGTCGGACGGGTATTTCCGGCGCGTGCTCGACTTTATCGATTCAACCGGCCTCGATATGATTGAAACCGACGGCCCGTACCACGGCGACGTGTGCCACTCGACTGTTCACAAGTACCATGAGGGGCTGGCGGACTCGCAGTTGCGCCAGTGGGAACGATGCGCGTGGTTTTACAGGGAGTGCCGGAAACGCGGCGTCTACATCAACTCGCCCGACAACTACTATTTCAACGGCAGCAACAAATGCGCCATGGGCTACAGGGAAACCAACTTCAGCCTGCCACGCGAGCGCCAGATTCTCATCTCACGCCAGAACATCTACGACGGGACCTTCGAAAAAACCGCCAGCATGGGCTGGATGTTTGTGCCGCTCACTGAATACCACGGCGGCGGGGCCGCTGCCACGTTCGAGCCGCTCTGCGAACACCTCGAAGATTACGAGTGGCACTTGGCACAGAATTTCGGGTGCGGCGTGCAGGCCTGTTACCGTGGCCCGCGCCTCTATGATACCGATGAGACGCGCGCCGTCGTCGCCAAATGGGCCGGTTTCTACAAAAAGTACCGCACCATACTCGATTCGGACCTGATCCACGTTCGCCGCCCCGATGGGCGCGGCATCGACTGCATGATGCACGTCCGCAACCCCGAGGCGGACGACCCGGACCCGACGCGTGCGCTCGTGATGGTGTTCAACCCGGCGCCGCAGAAGCAGCGAGAAAACCTCCGCCTCCCGCTTTACTATACGGGCCTCACTGAAGCGGCGCGGGTGCGCGAACAGGAAGGTTCGGCCAAGACGTTCAAGCTGGATCGCGAGTATTCAATAGAAATGCCGGTCCGAATGAAACCAAAATCCGTGACGTGGTTCATAATAGACGCTGAAAAGGAGACAGGAAAATGACTGCCGTGTTGATACTTGTTGCGAGTTTTGCCGCGGGCGATCAGGCGTTGGTGTGGCGAGAACCGCCGGAATCGAATCTTACGGTCGACGTCCCGCTGAACGCCACCTACCACGTGTGGTTGTGGGCGCCGGCAAAATCCGGCGCGAGCGCCAACGTAGACGGCAAGCCGGTCAAAGCCGAGCCAAATAAGGACGGAAACGCTTATGGCTGGCTGCGCGCAGCGGCCATTGCGCTCAAGAAGGGGCAGATAGACGTCAAGCTCGGAGAGAAAGTCGCCGGCATTGTCTTGACTACCAGCGCCGAGTACAAGCCGGATACAGCGGCCAAACTGACGCACGTCTACGATGAGCCGCGGGCGGTGCGGGACGACAGAACCAGCACGATCCGCGATACCGACACCACATTCACGATGCCGTACTACGAGTCGGCGGAACAGTGGGAAGCCTATGCCAAGAACCTGCGCCGGCGCGTCCTGTTGTCGTCGGGCCTGTTGCCGATGCCGGAGAAGACCCCGCTCAACGCCGAGATCTCCGGCAGGGTAGATCACGACGACTACTCCGTCGAGAAAGTGCGGATCGAGGCGCGGCCAGGCTTTCTCGTGACCGGCAACCTGTACCGGCCCAAAGGCGCGGGGCCGTTTCCGGCGGTCGTTTGCCCGCACGGCCATTGGGAGCAGGGCCGGCTGGCCAACGAGGAGCGCGGGTCGGTGCCGGGCCGGTGCATCACCATGGCGCGGATGGGCGCGGTCGTTTTTTCGTACGACATGATCGGCTACGTCGACAGCATGCAGTACAAACACAATTGGGGCGGCCAGAGCGAGAAACTCTGGGGCTACCACCCATTCGCGGCGCAACTCTGGTCATCGATCCGCGCCGTGGATTTTGTTCAGAGCCTGCCCGATGTCGATCCGGAGCGGGTTGGCTGCACCGGCGCGTCCGGCGGCGGCACCCAGGCGTTTGCATTGTGCGCCGTCGACCCGCGCGTAAAAGTATCCGCGCCCGTGAACATGATCTCGAGCACGATGCAGGGCGGGTGCCTGTGCGAAAACGCGCCGATCCTGCGCCTGGACGCGTCCAACATGCAGATCGGCGCGCTCATGGCGCCGCGCCCCATACTGATGGTTTCCGCCACAGGCGACTGGACAAAAGAGACGCCGCGCGTCGAGTTCCCCGCCATACAAAGCGTCTATGCGCTCTACGATGAACCGAACAATGTCGAAACCATCCTCATCGACGCGCCACACAACTACAATAAAGCCAGCCGCGAGGCCGTATACCGCTTTTTCGGCAGCCGGCTGCTCAACCAGCCGGACAAATACAAAAACTTTACCGAGCCTGAATTCCAGGTCGAGCCCGAAGAAGCCTTGCGCGTATTTCCCGATAAAAAGATGCCCGAAGGTCTGCCTACCGCTGATGAAATCACGGCGCGCGTCATCGAAGCCGACAAAGCCAAGTGGGCCGCCATTATGCCGACGGACCGCGATTCGCTCGACGGGTTCCGCTCATACTACGGCGACGTGCTGGCCTTGGTCACCGGCGCAAGAATCCCGGCTCGCAACGATTTCACGTCCGAGCGCACCGGCTATGAACAACGCGACGGGTTCGTGGTCGAGCGGTGGATTCTGCACCGCCGCGGTGAAGGCGACTCCGTTCCCGCCGTCCTGTACCGCGGCGCTAACAACGGCCCGCGGCAGGACGCCGTCGTGCTCGTTTATGAGCATGGGAAAAAGGACGCGGCCGACATGCTTACGGGAAAGCCGGGGCCGGTTGCCGCCGGTTTGATTGCGCAGGGTAAGGCCGTGCTCGCCATCGACTGCTTCCTCACCGGCGACCTCCGCAGTGAACGCGTTACCGGAAAGTTCCCCGACACGTTCATGCCCACCGACACCGGTTACCGGATTCAGGACATCATCACCGCCGCCGAGTGGCTGCGGTCGCGTCGAGACATGACCTACAATGTCGCCCTGGCCGGGTTTGGCCAGGCCGGCGTCTGGGCCCTGTTTGCCGCCGCGATCGATCCGGCCATTGGCCCGGTGGTTGTGGATGCCAAAGGCTTTAACCCCGACGACGACGAGGCCTGGGTGAAACTGTTCTATATTCCGTGCATCCGCAGCGTCGGCGACATGGCTACCGCCGCAGCCCTAATCGCGCCACGCCCGCTGTTGATCATGAACGCGACGCCGGAGTTCGCGGCACGAATCAACTCGGGGTACAAGGCAGGTGGAACGACCGCAACGATAGTCGAGGGCGACGCGGCCACCGAACAGATTATCGAACATTTCAAAGGATGAAGGATTGAAGGTATTTCAATGAGACGATTGGGACCTTTGGGACGATTGGGACACTTGTGACTCTAAACCCGATGCGGCTTAAAAAGTTCATTACTCTGCGATTCTCTGCGTCCTCTGCGTTGGATTTACCCCCCATATGAATGAGCGGCCCATTGATACGTTGATCCACATCGCCGATATTCACTTCTGGAAAATCGTGCGGAACCCGATTCACCTGCTCAACAAGCGGTTCTTGGGCAACCTGACCGTCCTGCTGAAACGGCGTCGAGAGTTCGATATGGCCCAAGCCGAGCCTTACGCGGACACGATCGCGGAGGTGGCGGCGTCGGCGGGCGCGAAAACCGTCCTATTGACAGGCGATTTTGTCAGCACCTCGACTCACGAAGAGTTCGACCTGGCCGTGCGGTTTGTTCGCGGCCTTCGCGCCCGCGGGCTCGAGATCCACCTACTGCCCGGCAACCACGACGTATACACCTTTGAATCAGTCCGCCGGAAACGGTTTGAACACTACTTCGGCGAGTTCCTCCCGGCGGACGGCTACCCGTCGATCCTGCGGCTGCCCGGCGGGACGCCGCTGATCCTGGTTCCGACGGTGCGGCCGCGCCATTTTTCGGCGCGCGGGCACATCACGGAAAAAGAAGTGGAACAAGTGCGGCAACTGCTCGAGCAGGCCGGAGACCGCCTTGTCGTAGCGGGCCATTATCCGCTCCTGAACCGAACACAAGGCTATGTTTCCATCAGATGGCGGCAGTTAAAGAACGCGGGCAAGCTGCGCCGGGTGCTGGGCCAGTCGCAGAAACACATCCTGTACGCGGCCGGCCACGTCCATGCGTTCACGTACGAGCGCGACCCGATTTACGCCAACCTCGAGCACCTCACCACCGGCGCATTCTTTAGACGCGACTTCAAACAAGGAATCTCCGGCGAGTTCAGCGAAATCAGAATCTACCGGGACCGCTTCGAGATCCACCACCATGTCCATAAAGGCGGATGGACCTCCACCCAGCCCGTCATCCATCACGTCGACAGAAAAGGGTAGGCAGCGAGTTCTGAAAAAAAGGCTAAGCATGTAGACGCCCCCGCCGACGCACTTTCGGACGCGGGTTCGATTCCCGCC
>JAPLKX010000496.1 GCA_026387845.1 Candidatus Hydrogenedentota bacterium
GTGTTCCAGCCCGGTTCTGAGCCATTTAAGATAGTCCGTGCAGCAAAAAGCGTGTAACATGAAGGACTTACGGCCATTTGCTGCTGGAGGTTGCCGACGGCCGAGTCCAATTCGGCGCCCCCAAGCGCCTGCGCGGCCGTCATATACGCCCCAATAATCAAGTACTGCTCAGGCATGTTTGGATACGCCCACATAACACTCCAGGCGAGGGCCAGGACTGAACGGTAGTAGCCGTTGGCTTTTTCCACGGCGCCGGCTTGTTGAAGCGGCAAGGCAAGATACTGAAATTCGATAATCCCGCGCATGAACTTGCCCTGGAAAGAAAGCCCTTCCGAGCGCGGTAGAGAAGCGGCTATTTCCTCACGTTCCGCCAGACTGGCAGCATCCAAAAGTTCATACAAGCACTTTCTGGCAACGTGGAATTCCGACGAGTCCGGGTACTCATTAATGACAGCAAAGAGCGAGGCCGCAGCTTCCATTTTCTCGCCCGCATGGAAAGCGTCCATGGCCGACGCCATCATAACAGGAAGAGTCTGCGATCCGTGGATGGCCTTTGTCTCTTCCTGCCCAAGGACTCTTGCCACTTTCGGCGACTCCGGTTCCGGATTTTTGGCGGCGGCGTGCAGGCTGGCCAACACAACCTTTGCCGCAGGGAGCACAACAGGTGCCGGTCCGGTGGAAGGGTCACGCTGCTTAGGTCCGCCGCGCAACTCTTTCATTTCTGCTTCGGACAGAGCTGTCCGGTTGGCAAGCGCCGCTTCAGCGGCAGGGCTGACCTCTAAGTCTGCCGGCGCCGTCGTAGCGCCAGCGGGCTCTTGCTCCTGCTGGCTGCCTGGATTCGTGGCACGCGTTGGCATGAAAGCCCATGCCTGAACTCCTGACGGAATGAAGGAGAGAAGGCACAGGATACAAACCAGCCGCAGGAAAAAGTCATTCTTGTACAAAGTCAACATGTTAACATCTCCTTGCCTAGTCGAATACTACACAAAGAGCACACGTAACTCTGACAACAGAAGGAACCCCCTCACAAGGTCCCCTTAATGAATGGCGAATACACAGTACATCAGAGGGACGATATTGTCAAGAGCAAATTTTTTGATAGGTAACTCCTGGAAAAACTGGCGTGCCTATCAATCATTGCGCCCGTTTTCATGGTTGGAAGCCGCTTGCTTTCAGAGTGGACACTTTCGTTAAGCGCAGAGAAGCAACCGATTCAGTGCTCTTTCAACAGCCCTCGGTCCCCGCTTTTTGCGGCTCCACGCCATTCTGCACTTCTTCACCAACTCTGCTGTCGACGTAATGTGATACCTTTACTTCTCCACCACCACCCGCGCCTCATTCGAAACACCCGACAGCACGTCCCGCACCCTCAGCGTGTATATGCCCGGCTGCTCGTTGATTGCCAGCGGGATGAACGTTGCACCCTGGCCGCCCTCACACAGGACGTCCTGCGCGTAATACGTCAGTCCCGAGCGTAGTCACCTCCACGCCGTCCACTCGATAGGGCAGGCTCGCATACACCGCCGCGCCTCCGCGTGGCGCCACCACCGACACTTTCTTGGAGCGCCCCAGGTACTTTCCCCGCCGGACGTCATAAACGTGCCCGGGCGCGGCCTGGCTGAACGTAAATTTCTGCGTCTTCTTTTTAATATCGGGGCTGCCCAGGAACGCGAATAACTTCGCATCGCCAAACGTGAACGTATGGGCCTCAACGCCCGCGTTTTCCGGGCTCCCACTGATGATGACGGCCGGCTCAATCCCGCCAAGATCAATCGCCGATACGCCCTCGACCGGAACCGTCCCCACCTTGCCCCCGGAACCCTCGAACTCTTTGAGCCGCGACTCCAACTCCTTCCCCGGCTCCGCCGTCGGCATCAGGACCATCTTGTACCGCGACAGCGCCCCGGATTTCACCGCGTCCGCCGTCACAAAATCAAACTCGTACGCCCGCGACTCGAGCAGGCTTGCCAATGTCGATTCCGCCTGCTCAGATCCCGGCCCGGCCTCAACGATGGCGATTTCCGGCTTGCGCGCGGAATGAGCCAACAGGAAGCCCACGCCCGACCGCAGTTCCGCAACCGCGTCCGCCAAATCCAAAAAACCCGCCGTCAGCCGACCGTCCGCCCCAATTCCGTTCGGCGAGGACGGATCCGCCGCACCCGCAAACGTGTTCCTCAACCAGACGCCCTGCATCTGAAACATCGCCTGCCGCCATGCATGCCAACCCGACACGTTCCCGTCCACCACCAGTTCCGCAACCGACCCCGGAGGACGGTACGACCGCAACTTGTAAAGCCCCGGCCCATCATCCGGCGCCGCCAGAAAATCAAGCCCGGAAGCCAGCCCTGGCCAGTCCAACGCCGCGCCCGGCTCACCCGAGATGCGGACTCCAACCAGCGCCTCGCCGTCAATCGCCCGGACAGACTCGCGCCCCGACTCGAGCGACGGCCCAAACTCTGACGCAGTCCCCAGCAAATACGCCGTCGTGCCTGCCGCCCAATATGCGGGGACGGTTTCGCGCAACGGATCCGTTGTTTCCGCCGCGCCGGTGTTCTGTTGCACCATCTCGAGCAGGTCCGGCACCGGCCGCAGGTTCATCTCGGCCAAGTGGAACCGGGCGTCTTCCGACGAGGCGGTGTACACCGAGTCGACCCCGGCGCCGGCGAGTGTCCGCAGCCAGGTTCGCGCGTTGTACTCGGCCACGGCCGGCGCCTCGACTGTCAGTGAGCAAACCGGCGCCCGCGCCAGCCGCACCGGCATGTAGATGTGGCTGTATGTCGCGTGGTCCAAGTCCCAGGCCGACAGCGGCCGGCCTTCAACATCCGCCGCGAACACCTCGACCTTCACGAAATTCGTGAGCAAATCGGCAAAGTTCAACGGGACCTGCACCGGACCCCCGTCCGCCGCCACCGGCGCAACGTTTTCCGCCACCATCCGGCCCAGCGCATCCGTCGCCCGCGCGTAAACGGTGCAACCGCGAGGCCGGTTAAGCTGCGGGCGGACATCGAGGGATATCAACAGCCGGTCGTTCGGCAAGAGGTTGCCTTTTGACCAGTTGACCTCGGTGATTTCCGGCCATCCGGTGACCGTGATGTTGGCCGTGTGCCACTCGACGACCTGCTTTTTGTCGTAGAACCACAGGTCCAGGAAGTATCGGCCTGGTCCCAGCGGGATCTCGAGCAGGTAGCTGCTTTGGCCTTTCTTCAGCGGCGGCAAGTCCGGATACCCGGCGCGAAGTTGCCGGCTCGACTCGCGAACCTGCGCGTACACCCGGTACGGACGGTCCGCCGGCCCCGTGAGCCGGATCAGGTACGGCTTGAACAGCGGCCGCGCTACGCCATCCTTAATCTGCTGGATATACTCCTCCGGCATCCCCGGCGGGATCTGGTCGTCGGTCGGCCCGGCCGGGCTCGCGTCCTCGACCGCCGCAACCGCAACAGCCGGACGACGGCCCGCCGCCCAGCGTATCGCCCGGCAAACCAGCGACAGGTAAACGTCCATGTACTCGGGCCGCGCCCGCAGCGGGTCCGTAAGGCCGGGAAGCAAGAAGTGGCAGTACGGCTTATCGCCGGCGTAATCGAGTTCGACTATGCGGCCTTTTCCCGCCGTCCCCGCGGAAACGAACTCCAGGTTGGACGGCCACTCAGTCGTCATCGACTCGCCGACGCCCCGGGTGATGTCGGCGGAGGATTCCGCCGGCTCTTTCGCCTGTAGGAACTTGGCAAGTGTCTCGGGCACGCCATCCCGGTGGTTGGCGAGCACGAGGCCTTTACCGTCGGTTACGCGGCTCTTGATGGTTTCGAGGATGTCTTCCGGCAGCATGCGCAGGTTGATGTTGCCGATGACCAGCACGTCGGAATCCTTTGCCAGCGCGTCGCGGATGTCCTGAAGGATTTGGTCATCGGACTGGCCAGGACCGGCAAGTTGGTTTGAACTCCAAACCTTGACTGTCAGCGGCTTTATCTCGAGGCGCAGCCCGACCTCGTCGATGTCGCGCGTTGTAAATGCCGGCGCAATAAAGGCTACGTGGATTGGGCCGCCATCAAGGCGCGGGCCCCATTGCACCGGCAACAGAGAACCGCTTACAGGAGCTACTGAAAGCCCCGCTACCAACAACATCAAAGCCTGCATTAGTCGCTCCAAATCCTATTGGTGCAACA
>JAPLKX010000559.1 GCA_026387845.1 Candidatus Hydrogenedentota bacterium
GGTGTTTATTGGGATGTCGGCGCCATTGCTCATGATTTCCCACGGCCCCGCATCGCCAAACGCCAGCTCTCCATCTACCACGGCGAAGCGCGTGTTACCCAAGTCTAAGTACATGATTGGCCGGGTGCCATCAACCGCTTCGGGCAGTATCCAGGCCTCTAAAGTCAGAAAATCGCCGTCGAACGGGAAACTGGTCTCGGCGTTATACGCGCCATTGAAATAGAGGTGCGTCCGCGATGGGAAATGGGTGTCGTCGGTCTCGAGAGCGACGCTCTTGTCGGTTGAGTCGAGGTCCACGCGGTAGGTGCCGTTACCGCCGCCGTTGGGTGTCCAGTACCACCAGGGCTGCTGCGCCACCGCCGGCCCCATCACCGTTGGGGCACTCGGGCTGGTAAGATCGATTTCGATTGTCCAACTTCCGCTTGATGACCAGTCGACCCCGTCTGTTTCCTGAACGTAGAGCGTGTAGATTCCTTCGCCCAGCGGTGTTTCGGGCGTATAGCTGGTGTCGGTGGTTTCAGTCCAGCCCGCTTTAACGATTCCGGTCATCATGTACCGGAACGTCCCGTTTCCGAACCCGCCCGACTCCCATGTCCATTGAGGTTGAGTGTTGTTGGTAACTGTCGGCCCGCTCACTACGGGCGCGTTGGGGCTGGCGTCGACGTCCGCACTGTCTTCGCTCGATTCCGACCAGTTGCCGGCCTCGTCACGTTCCTGGACATACAGCGTGTGGGTGCCGTCAGCGAGCGGGTCGACGTTGGTGAACGTGGCGTCGGTAATCTCCGTCCATTCTGCGGCATCGTCCAACTTGTACTGGTAGGTTCCGTTCCCGCCGCCCCCGGAAGTCCACGTCCAAGTCACCAAACGCCCCGCCACCGACGCATCGTCCATCACCGGTTTCGACGGGGCCGTTACGTCGACCTCGATCGTCCAACAGCCTTCGACCGACCAGCCGACCTCATTCGACTCCTGGACACAAAGCGCATGCGGCCCTTCCGTGAGCGGGGCGTCGGGCGTGTAAGTGGTGTCTGTCGTTTCGGTCCATGTTCCACCGGTGCCGTCGAGTTGATATTGAAACGTGCCATTGCCGAACCCGCCCGATGTCCAAGTCCATTCGGGTTGCAGGTTGGTGGTCGCGGAAGGCCCGGTCACGATGGGGGGTTCGGGCGCGGCCTCAACGTCGGTGTTGTAGGATGTCGGCTCCGACCAATTGCCCGCGTCGTCCCGTTCCAGTACCTCAAACGTGTAGGTGCCGTTTGCCAACGGATCGACGTTCGTATAAGAGGTATCGGTAGATTCCGTGTACTCCGGCTCAATGTTGAGCCTGTATCGGTAGGTTCCATTGCCGCCGCCCCCGGAAGTCCATGTCCACGTCACGATTCGGTCCGGCGACACGCCCGGGCCGGCAACCACCGGCGGCTCGGGCCCCGTCACGTCAAGAGTTATTGTCCAACTGCCGGAAAGCGACCACGCCGTGTCCTGCCATTCCTGGACGTACAGCGTGTGCGGGCCTTCCGACAAATCCACATCCGGCGCCCAACTCAGATCCGTTGTTTCGGTCCATGTGCCCGCCTCGCTGTCCAACTGATGCCGAAACGGCGCGGTTCCAACCAGCGACGGCGTCCAAGTCCACGTTGGCCGCAGTTCGTTAGTGACCGAAGGCCCCGCCACTATCGGCGTTATCGGCCCAATGGGAATTCCAAGCGCGGTTCCGGCACATAAGACCGCCAAAACCGCCAAAAAAGAACAAAAAACCACCCCGGATGCTTTTCTCGAACGCATTGTTCTATCTCCCCAGTCGTCTGGCTTACAACACCCAACCGCAACAAATAAAAGCCTCCACCACAAGGCTTCGTAGTTAAAAGTGGCGCGCATGGCCCGTCCCCCAACATGGCCGCACGTTCATTCAAAGTTAAAACACACCCATTCGGCCCCATGTGCAAGAGGAAAAACAGCCCCCGAACTGTGGCAGTAACGTCCGATTATGAGGCTTTGTATTCCGGAAGCGGACAACTTTTTCGGCGTTGATTATTGGGCACGATTCAACTCACGGGTCATGTGGTGGGAGCGCAATCATGCCGGCTGTTGCTGAGGGAGTGACCGTTCGGGAGGCGTGGGCGGATTTATCTGACTTTCAGCACGATGGCGCTGAACGTGGCGTCGCTCAGGTTGGATTGGGCGTAGCAGGTATACCAGGTGTTGCCGCCATACGAGGCGAACCCACGCGCGCCAAAATATCGGCCGTTGATCATCAAGCCGGCCGTGTCCCGCTCGCCGATACGGGAATCCCCTTCAAAAAAACCTTCCCCCCGGACTTCAGCTTTCCCCCGGTTGACGCGCGCCACAAACAACACACGCTCGTCGTCCACTTGGCGCACCAGCGCCTCGCCATAGTCGCCCGGGACGCCGCCGGTCTTTAGCAGCACGTAATGGCCGTCGTACGAGCCGGCGGCAGGGGCCCCTTCGGGGGTTTCCTGTATGGCGTTCTGTGCGGCCTCTTTTTCTTGTTCGGTGAGAGGATTGGACTCCAATTCCTGCGCCATTTCATCCAGGACCCCGCTGTTGGGACCCTCCCAGTATGTCTGGCCGCCGGTCAGATCCGCGGCCTGCGCACCCACCAGCCACTCTTCAATATCCCCCAGATTCATCGCCGTCCAAAGAACCACCAGGATCGCCAGGACCACCAGCGCCTTGGGCAGCCAGGCCGTCCGTTCCGGCTCCAACAGATTGGCGTCAACCGCGAGCGTCCCCGCTACGCGTTGTGCTTTCTGATCGCGGAGATTGTTGCCGCACGTCTTGCAAATGAGCGTGCCTTCGGGGTTCACACTGCTGCAAACAACACAAAACGCATCCGCATCGAGCCGGTGCCCCGGAGCTTCCGGCTGCGAATTTCCATTACCCATCCGACTAATCCTCCAGCCCCATTCTGGCACATCCAAAACTATTTGTCCAGCTTTTTTGCTGCATTTTCGGGTTTAGGCGCCAATCAAAACCCCCTGCCGTTCAGCAGGTTAGGCAAATTCCCCCGCTGGAGTCCTCCCATCTAAACGCCGGTTAAAGCCGGCTCAGAAGCCGGTAAAAGCCCGGTCGAAATCCTTCCACACCGGATCATATCCGGCCGCCGCGACAGCCCGCGCCACCTCGGAAGGGGAGCGCCGGTCTTCGATTGCGAACTGTTCGAGCGTTTCAGACCCGCACAAGGCGTAGCCGCCAGGCCGCGTGGAGGACCCTGCGCTCAGATGCGTGACGCCAAGCGGAATAAGCCGGTCGCGCAGCCCTGCATTTTCGCGTGTGGACAGGGTGAACCCGGCTTGTGGCAGAAACAGGCGCAAGCCGAGCATGAGTTGCACCAAGTCGGAATCTCCAACCGGCGCGGGAATAGTGAACCGCGCCGGCACATGCCTCAACCGCGGAAACGAGACGGCCACGGCGCTCCGCCACCATTGCTTCTGCAGGTGGCGGGCGTGCAAGCCCAGCCAGAAACCGTCCAGCCGCCAGTCAAACAGACCCAGCAACACCCACAGATTCAACTTCCTGGCCCCGTCCGCTCCTGCTCGATCTAACGATTCCAGCCGGGCCGCGTAATCCTGCTTTCGGCCCTTGGGATGGACCTTGGCGTAACACGGCCTGTCGTAGGTTTCCATGTAGAGCGTTACGCCCTCGAGGCCGCGGCCTACGAGTTTTTCGTACTCGGGTTGCGTCATGCTGTAGACCTCGACCGAAACCGACGGGAAATATTCGCGCGCAATCTCGACAGATTCCGCCAGGTAATCCACCGTCACCACCGACGGGGCCTCGCCCGTCACCAACAAGAGCGTCTGAAACCCCTGGGCTGCCAGGGCTTCGCATTCGACCCTCAACCCGGGCGGGTCCAGCGTCAGGCGCTGATGGGAATCGCCCGATTTCGCCGCAAAACCGCAGTAGAGACAATCAGCGGCGCATACGTTGCTGAGGTAAATGGGCGCGTACAGCGTGATGGTCCTGCCAAAATGGCGCCGCGTTAGCCGCTGCGCTTCCCGCGCCATCGTTTCGAGCGATCCCCGGGCCGCCGGCGACAGAAGGGCCGCAAGGTCGGCCGCACTCAACTCGCCGCCGGATGAGGCGCGGCGGATCGCCGACTCAACGTCACCCGGCGCCGCCCGGGCGATGAGTGCCTGAACCCGATCTCCCGGCCACTCGGCCAGTTTGGATTCAACCCCGCCATCGTCCGTCATGGTTGGGATTCCAGGAAGCCGGTCAGCGGGGAAGAGGCTTGTGCGTGGTTGCGCAACGGGCCCAGCCCCGACAGGTAGGCGAGCCGGCCCGATTCCGTGGCAAGCGCGAACGCCCGAGCCATACCGGCAGGGTCTGCGGCGTCAGCCAGGGCCGTGTTTATCAGGACGGCGTCGGCTCCCAGTTCCATGGCTTCGGCGGCGTGAGACGGTGCGCCGAGCCCCGCATCAACCACCACCGGCACATGGGCTTGTTCGATGATTATCTTAATCAGGTCGCGCGTCTTTAGGCCCCTGTTGCTGCCGATGGGCGAGCCCAGCGGCATCACGGTTGCCGTGCCGGATTCTTCGAGCCGCTTGGCGAGGATCGGGTCCGCCTGGATGTAGGGCAGCACCACGAACCCCTCTTTGATGAGCATCTCGGCGGCGCGTAGCGTCTCGATTGGGTCGGGCAGGAGGTATCGTGGTTCGGGGGTGAGTTCGAGTTTAACCCAGGGTTCAAGCCCGGCGGCCCTCGCCAGCCGCGCCAACCGCACCGCCTCTTCGGCCGTACGCGCGCCGGACGTGTTGGGCAGCAACAGGTACTTCCCGCGGTCGATGGCCGGCATGATGCTGCCGGCGCCGGGCTTGCCTAGGTCGACGCGACGCAGTGCGACCGTCACGATTTCCGCACCCGACGCCTCGAGGGCGGCGCGCAACGCCTCTCCCGATGAAAACTTTCCCGTGCCTACCATCAGGCGCGACCGGAACCGCCGCCCCGCTATTACGAGCCCGTCATCCATCCAGCTTACTCCACGCGCCGCAGGCGCAACCCCCATCACGCCCGGGGCAGCCCCAAGAACGCCGGGCACGCCGCCCGGCGGCTGGGGAGGCTCCGGCACCGCGCACCGCAGGCAGGCCGTCTGGCCCGGCGCCACAAACTGGGCCTGGCCCGAAAGGCATAATATGCCGGCGGTCGCAAAAGGTTTCCGCAACTTGACGCACGCATCGTTGACAATAAACTTGGTTGGGAAATTATCGCTGGCCTCGACCACCGCGTCGTAACCTTGTATCAGGTCTCGGGCATTTTCGGCTGATATGCGCTCGCGTATCAGCTCTACCCTCACGTTCGGGTTAAGCGCGCCGATGGATTCCGCCGCGGACTCGATTTTCGGCCGGCCGATGTCGCGCGTCGCATGCAGCAACTGCCGCTGCAGGTTGGATTCCTCGACCACGTCCGAGTCCAGCAAGCCCAATGTTCCCACGCCCGCCGCAGCCAGGTAAAGGGCCGCCGGGCTGCCAAGACCACCCAACCCCGCCACCAACACACGGCTCGATGCCAGCCGGGTTTGGCCCTGTTC
>JAPLKX010000065.1 GCA_026387845.1 Candidatus Hydrogenedentota bacterium
AACCCTGATGCAGACAGTGTAGGTCCGAATTCCGATTCGGACTGGACAACCCACCTGCCCGTCCCATTCGGAGATGGGACCTACTTTTTCGGAAGTTTGTCTTCATCGTTTACGGGCGATGCAAAGCCTCATGGCAAACTGTCCCCGCTTTTCGCGGTTCCAACCTTTTGCCGTGCGTTTCTCGCCGGCCCTCGGAACCAGCCATGTTCCCGGCGCGGTTTCAAATGTGGTATATGGTATAGGTAATTGTAAGAAAGTGGCGGAATTGTGAGCAGACTCGAATTCAAAATCCGCGGTATGGACTGCGCCGAGGAGGTCACCGCACTCAAACGTCTGGTGGGCCCCGTGGTGGGCGGCGAGGACCGGCTGGATTTCAACATACTTGCCGGCAAAATGACCGTTCAGGCCGACTCGCCCGATATCACCGTTCAGGCCATCCAGCAGGCCGTGCGTTCTGCCGGGCTGGACGCCGTGGTGTGGGAAGATTTCAAGGCGCAACAAGCCGGTGTGCAGAGCGGTTCGTTTCTCGATCTGCACGGTCGGGCAGTGAGTTGCGCGGCCAGTTTCGTGCTGCTGGTGATCGGATTCCTCATCCACGCCCTCTCAGAAGGTTCGCTCGCCGCGGCTACCGCGGAAGACCACCGGTTTCCGCTGGCGGCGATCCTGTTTTACGCCGCGTCGGTTGTGGTTGGCGCGCGGTACATCGCGCCCCGGGCGCTCAAGGCCGCTCGACAACTTCGCCCCGATATGAATCTGCTGATGACGGTCGCCGTCATTGGCGCCATCATCATCGGCCAGTGGCTCGAAGCGTCCATGGTGACGTTCCTGTTCTCGCTGGCACTGCTGCTCGAGACCTGGAGCGTGAACCGGGCGCGCAGGGCCATTGGCGCCCTGCTCGACCTGGCCCCCCGCAAGGCGAAGTACGTTTGCCCGCGCGATGGCGCCGTCGAGGAAAAGAGCGTCGAGGAATTTGCAGTCGGCGACACGGCGGTGGTCCTGCCGGGCGACCGGGTGCCGCTGGACGGCGTGGTCACGAAAGGGGCGACGTCGGTGAATCAGGCGCCCATCACCGGCGAGTCGGCGCCCGTGGCCAAACAACCCGGCGACGAGGTGTATGCCGGCACGATTAACAACGAAGGCGCGTTCGAGTTCCGAGTCACACGCGCGTTCAACGACACGACCCTGGCCCACATCATCCACATGGTCGAGGAGGCGCAAGCGCGGCGGTCGCACAGCGAGCGGTGGGTCGAGACGTTTGCGCGATATTACACCCCGGCCATGATGGGCCTGGCGGTAGTGATCGCGATGGTGCCGCCGCTGGCACTGGGCGGGGCATGGAGCTTCTGGTTTTACCAGGCGCTGGTGATGCTGGTGATCGCGTGCCCGTGCGCGCTCGTGATCTCGACGCCGGTCAGCATCGTGGCCGCGTTGGCGAGCGCGGCCCGGGCCGGCGTGCTCATCAAAGGCGGCCTCTACATCGAAATCCCCGCGCGCCTGCGGGCCGTCGCCTTCGACAAGACCGGCACGCTCACTCACGGCCGCCCGGAAGTCCAGCAGATTGTGCCGCTCAACGGCCACACCCCCGAAGAACTGCTCGAGCGGGCTGCCTCCGTCGAATCGCTCAGCGAACACCCGCTCGCCCAGGCGATCCTGCGGCGGGCCCGGGCCGATCGCGTCGTGTTCGGACGCGCCGAGTCGTACCACAGCCTCAAAGGCAAGGGCGCGGAAGCCCGCGTCCGCGGCGTCAAGTACTGGGTCGGCAGCCACCGGTACGCGCACGAGATTAACATCGACGACCCGGTCAGCCACGGCCACGCCGAGGCGCTCGAAGACGCCGGCCACTCCGTGGTCTTTATCGGCAACGAGCGGCACGTTTGCGGGCTGATCAGCATCGCCGACCAGGTTCACCCCGAAGCCGCACGCGCCGTCAGGGCCATCAAGGCGGCGGGGATCGAGCACGTCATCATGCTCACCGGCGACAACGAAGGCACCGCCAGGGCCGTAGCACGCGCCGTCGACATCGACGAGTACCGCGCCGAGCTTCTGCCCGAAGACAAGGTCAACGCGGTGCGGGCGCTGGTCGAGCGGTACGGGCACGTGGCCATGGTGGGCGACGGGGTCAACGATGCCCCTGCCATGGCCGAATCCGCGCTCGGCATCGCCATGGGCGCCGCAGGGTCCGACGCCGCAATCGAGACCGCCGACGTCGCGCTGATGTCCGACGACCTCACCAAAATCGGCTGGCTGATCCGCCACGGCAAACGGACCGTCCGCGTGATCAAGCAGAACGTCACGCTCGCGCTGGGTATCAAGGCCGTGTTCATCGCACTGGCCATGTCCGGCCTCGCCACGCTCTGGATGGCCATCGCCGCCGACATGGGCGCCAGCCTGCTGGTTATCTTCAACGGCCTTCGTCTGCTCAACACTAAAAGTGTAAGGGGCTGAAAGGCTCCTCAGCCCGGTGGCCCGACCTTCCTCATTGACCATCGCGCCTGAACTTGTCCACTGAGTCCACTCCGTCCACAATCGCGCATGTCCGGCGCCTCATCCTTTTTGGCTTTGGCCGCCCATGGCGAGACTTGTAATCACCGCAACCATTTCTGATTTGCCGTCGATGTAGGCCTGGCGGTCGTTGTTGTCACGGCTGCACAACTCCAGCTTGAGGCGGTTGAGCCGGTCTCGCCATTCGGGGTGCTGCCGCATGAAATCGCGGAACGCAAGGTGCTTGCGCAACTCGTACGAGCCATCCTCGCACACGTAAAGGTGGTGCTCCGGCAGGTGGGCTTTGGTTTCCACCTCTGCCAGTTCGAACGCCTCACGTCCGGGTAGGCCAAGGTCGCCCAAATGGACGTAACCCAGCGTCTCCAACCGCGCCTTGATTTCCGAAAAGCATCGTTCTTCGGTCACAATGTCGAGATCGATGACGGGTTTGGCGACCATGCCGGGGATGGACGTGCTGCCAACATGCTCAAACGTGCAGCCAACACCAACCAAACCCGTTTCCAGGAACGCCTTTATTTGCTGAAACCAGTCAGGCCACGCAGGGTCATAGGGCTGTACAAGCGTAACGGTCATGGCCGCAGTTATACCAAACGTCAACCACCAATGGCAGTTTGGTAGGCGCGATCGTCTCGCCCGCGCCGTCCAGCCCCCAGGCTACCCTCAACGAACCAGCCTGTGGTCAAACCGTAGCGTAATGATCTAAAGCTAATTCTGGCAGGGACACTCCGTAATGTGATCAAAGCCTGTGGTTTGAACGGCGCGGGCGAGACGACCGCGCCTACTACTACGCAACGGTTAAGTCACTTATCGTGAATTCGATGGTGTCACCTTCCGTGCCGGTGTGGCCGCCCCAGCCGATCAAGATGGTCGAGACGGCGGTGAAATCTAGGGGGCCTTCGGGCCCTCTTGAGAAGCCGGCGTGTTCAAAAAGTGCCATCGGCACGGAACATCGGTTCGGGCCCTCGCCGTACAACGGGTAGCCGGTGTCGGCGAAGTACTCGACGCCGGTTTTGTCGCGGAGGATTATCAACAGGGACGTGCCGCCGTGCTGGCCCTCGGGCGTCTGGGCATCAAACGAGAAACCCCTACCGGGATATTTGACGGGTGGAGACCGCTTATGGCGCAATGGGCTATTTTCGCATCGTCCCTCCGGGACTGCTCCTGCCGGAAAGATGTCAGCCCCCGCTTTTCGCTCGCGCCTACTGCGGCTTGTACCAAATATTCCGGTACTGGACCTTGTTGCTGTGGTCTTGCAGGAACAGGATTCCTTTTGCGGCTTCCTGGTCGCTGACGCTGCCGCCCGTCATGCCGGGCAGCTCGACCTTGTCGTGAATCACTACTCCGTTCTGCTTTACCGTGATGACGGCATTCTTAACCTTCTCGCCCTTCTCGTTGAACTTTGGCGCCTGCATAGTAATGTCGTAGGTTTGCCACTCGAGCGGCGGCAGGCAGGCGTTCACTTTGGGCGTCGCAATCTTGTAAACGCCGCCACACTCGTTGTCGCGCGTCTCGAGGCCGAAACTGTCGAGCACCTGCACCTCATACCGCCCAAGCAGATACACGCCGCTGTTGCCCCGCGCCTGGCCCTTTTTGTCGCGCATGTATGGGGTGCGGAACTCGATGTGATATTCGCCGTCGCCGAACTCGACTTTCGTCCGCAGCGGGCCTTTCCCGACTTCCACGGCGCCGTCGGGCGTGATTTTCCACGGACTCTCCGCGGGCTGCCAGGCATCCAAGTTGGTTCCATCAAACAGGACCACCGCGCCCGCAGGCGGTTTGGCGCCAAGCGTGGGCGATCTTTTCTCGACGCGCGTCAGTTTGAACGCCCCCGGCGAATCCTTGCCCGTGAATTTGCCTTTGATCTCGCCATTTGCCAGGGTCATCTCGACCTCGCACCGCCCTGCCGGCAAATCTGCGTTGCCCGAAAAAATCAGCTTCTTCCCCTTGGCGGTTGCCGGCATCCACCGGGCAGCGGGCGCGTCTGAGTCACCGACATACACGTTGGCGCGGTAGCCACGACCTTCCCCAATGATCTCGGCTCTCACAGGCGCACTATTGCCCTTGACAAATGCGCCCTCCCAATTCCCTTGTGTCACGTCAGCCTGCTGCGCACAAGCTGACACCGCAAACAAAGAGACCACAATCGCAATAAGTCTTACCACCATTTTCAAAACCTCCTATTCAGTCGTTGGGACGCCCCCCCGGTAGTTGTGGGGGTGTCCCATTTTTCGTACGTGGAAAACTTAGAACCTCGCACTCAGAACTTCGCACTTCGAACTCTGGGACACCCCTCACAACTGCCGGGGGGCGTCCCAACGCTACTTCGTAGATGGCGAAGATATTCTCGAGCGGCGTATCGGGTTGGATGCAATGTGCCGGCGCGAAAATGTAGCCGCCGTTTTTCCCCATAACGTCGATCCTGCGCCTGGCTTCGTCCCGGCAATCCTGCTCGGAGCCAAACGGCAGGGTTTTTTGCGTGCTGATCAGGCCGCAGAACGCCAGCTTGTCCCCGTGCTGCGCCTTGATTTCCTCGGGAATCATTCCCGGCGGTTCGGGCTGCATCGCGTCGAGGATGTCCAGCCCCATGTCGATAAAGCGCGGCATCAGTTTCCGGGTGTTGCCGCACGAGTGCATCATAGCCTTGGCGCCGAACCGGTGGGCGAGATCATAGAAGCGCTCGAGCCGCGGCCGGAAAAATGAGTCAAACACGTCCGGCGGGAACATCGGCCCGGCCTGGTTGCCGCAATCCTCGCCCAGGCACAGGATATCGATCTTCCCGCGGCCCGCCTCGAGCATCCTCCTGCATCGTTCATAGAGGATATCGCACCGTTTGTCGATAATGGCCGTCCCAACCGGGTCGCCCGTGACGATGTCCACCACCACCTGCTCCATCCCGCGCCCGCGGCTGACCCCGTTAAGGATGTCGGGAATCCCGGCGCCCCCGCACCAGACCGCGTACTGGGCCTGCGCGTCGCACTGCGATTCGATCGTGGAATAATCGTACAGGTCGGGATCAGGCCACGGATGAGCCTCGATGTCGTCCAGCGTCCGCATCTGCGCCAGCGGCAGGTAAACGGCCTCCTCGTACGCGCCGCCGCCAAAATCCACACGCTTATACCCCACACCCCATTCGTCGACCACGTCGCAGCCCTCCGGAACACGCAACGGCGGGCCCGCGTAAACCGGCTCGACCTCCCGGAAATCCACACCAAACGCCGAGAGCAAGTCGTCCGTCTCGAGGCGTTGCTTCAGCCGCTGCTCGATCTCCGGCGTCAGGTAGATCTGGATCGGCACCCTGTCGGGTGGCCTGTGGTCAACTGCGGCCAGCACACGTTGTTTGGGCGTCATTCCCGGTTTTCTCCTCGAGCCTATTGTGCGGCTTTGATGAATGTCGCTGCAATGTCCGGGGATGCAGGAAGTTTGATAAGTTCGTGAATATATACGTATCATGTTGGCCGCCATAGCGTCGCGCCCTCTGGCGAACTGGGAAAGCGAGGATTACGTTCAATGCGATATCTGATCACCTTCCTCTTGGTTGCCGGTTCTGTAATCTCCTGCGTAGCTGCCGCGCAAGATGCGCCGAGCCCGGCTGAACCGGTCTCGGCGGCGCCGAGCCCGGCTGAACCGGCTCCAGCAGTGTCGGGTCCAGCAGTGCCGGCTCCCGCAGCACCAGCGCCCACGGAGCCGCTTTTCGCGCCTCCCTTGTTCGACGATAAGGCGCTCCAGGAACTCCGCGAAGAAACACTGCGAGACCTGGAACAGTATTGGAAAGCCGAGGGTCCCGAGGAGGCCGCTCCCAACGCGATTGAACTGACTTTGCCCCAGGCCGTCCAGACAGCCCTGCGACAGAACCCGCAGGTGCTCATTACGCAGAGCGACGTCGACGTTGCGCGCGCACAGGCCGGGCAGGCCCGCGCCCAACTGTACCCGCAAGTAAGCGTGCAGGACAGTTACGTCTACGTGGAAGGTGCCGAATCGCCCTTTGGCGGTCTTGGTTTTTTGTCAGGCATCCTGGGCATGGAAACCAGCAAAACGTTCCGCCGGGATCAGTTGAGCATTAAACAGACGCTGTACTCCGGCGGCCAGATCGCCTCGGCGGTCCGGGCGTCGCGATTCCTGGCCGAATCCCAGGAATGGCAGCGCCAGGCAAAGTTGAACGACCTCGAATACCAAACCAAACAGGCCTATTACGATGCGCTCCTCGCGCACGCCATGATACGGGTCGCCCAGGAGAGTGTTGTCACGTTTGAGCGGCACCTCGCCGACACCCAGCAGATGTTCGACGTCGGGCTGGTGAGCCAGTTCGAGGTGTTGCGCGCGCGCACCGAAGTCAGCGCCCGCCAGTCCAACTGGGTGGCCGCCAAGAACGCGGAACGGCTCGCCCTGGTAAACCTGCGCCGGATTCTTGCGGTGCCGCAGGATCAACCTCTCCGGTTGACCAGTTCCATTGAAATTGTCCCGCTCAAAGAATCCCTCGAAGACCTGTTGGCCGAGGCGGAACAGGCGCGGCCGGAACTGCTGGCGCTCAATAAAGGCATCAACGCCGCCGGTCAGAACGTCCGGGCCGCCAAAGGCCGGTACCTCCCGCAAGCCGCCGCTTCCGCCGAATATCAAAACGTCGATAAAGGCGGCATGACTCAGCCCGACGGGTGGACGCTGGCGCTGGGCGGGCAGTGGGAAGTCTTCAGCGGCGGGCGGCGCAAACACCAGGTGGGCGAGGCCCGGGCACGTGAAACCGGCCTCATCAACCAGCGCGACGACCTCACCCGCCTGATCGAGCTCGATGTCCGCCAGGCCTACATCCAGATGCAGGACGCGCTCGCCAAAGTCATGGAGGAACGGGCCACGGTCGTGTTTGCCCGGGAAGGGCTGCGGCTGGCCCAACTCAGGTTCCAGGAAGGCGTGGGGACCCAGGTCGAGATACTCGATGCCGAACTCGCCCTGAGCGGCGCCGAATCCTCGCTGATCCGCGCAATGCGCGACTACGCCGTTGCCCATGCGTCGCTGGAAAAGGCCACCGGCCGCAGTTGGTTCCCTGACACGTCTGCGCTGAATGAAGAAGCCGGCCCGGAAGCCCCTGCCAAAGATTCCGAACCTAAGCCCCCGCGGCCAGCGCCGGCTGAATCGACCGCCGCGCCGCGGAACGGCCAAGTACCCGCTCCTCAACAGGCCCGGTAACGTCCCGCAGGTGGATCAACTGGTTCGCCAAATACTTGACCGGATTCTGCGCCCCATACTTCGCGATCGACGCGGGTGTCGACAAAATCGCGCGGCAATTCAGTTCCAACCGGCCCCCCGTCCGCTGCACCAGGGACCGCTTGAGCAAAAAGCGCACCACCCGTTCCACCTCCCGCTCGGGATTCTCCACGAGCGCGGGGTCCATCAACCGCGCCGGGTTTCGTTCGGCAACCGCTGCAACGACCTCCCGCAGGGCGTCGGCGAGTTCGTCCACCCCGGCCCGCAACGACAACCCGTGCAGGCAGCGAAGGTACAGCAGCGCGCTCAGTAGTTGAGGCGCATTCACTTCGACCAGATCCGCAATGGCGCATACGAGGTCATAATCGAATTCCCGCTGCCCCGCCGCCGACGCCACCCGTTCCAGGAAAAGCGGGCGGCCAAATGCAACGCAACTCCGTTTCGTCAGTAGGTTATACGTCCGGGTCGATGGCACCACCGGCACATCCAGCCCCGGCACCCTCTCATAGACCAGCGACGGAAACAACGAGGTCCGGCCGGGGCTCCGGATCCAGTCCCGGTATTCGAAGATAAGACCCGTCCGGGAGCGGGTTCGCCCCGGGTAAATCAGGAATACGCCTCCCCGCACCAGCAGATCTACAAACTGATCGATCTGCTCGGGCGTCGCCCCCTGCCGCGATATCTGCGCCGCGCCCATCAGGCGCGACACCTCGTCCGGGTCGAACACCCGGCGCACCCAACGCGGAATCCCCTTGAAAAAATCATCCCGCATCATCGCCCCCGGCCGCATCCCGCCGCTCAATTCGTGGATCACCGCGCCCGTCAAAAACGGGTCGTCGACCTGAACATGGTTCGAGGCAAAGATGGCCGGGCCTTGTCGGGGAATGTGTTCGGCGCCGCGAACACGCGCCCTCCGCGTCCACCCGAACATAGTGTCAAGCCCGCACAGGCCCCTGTCGTAGTATTTCGGCACATCCGGCGGCTGACGCCGCAAACCGAGCCGCTGCAGAAAATACTGCCCCAGCACGTATAACAGCATGGAGATGTCGCCAATCGCGCGCATGGTTGGATTGTAAGCGCCGGGCCGGCAATCTGGCAAGCGGCCTAGTTTGCCGCCTCCACTTCAACGGATTCCGCGGCCGCCCGTCTCTTCCGGCGTACCACAGGGTACGTCCAGCAGATGACCATGCCGATCAGGCCGAACCCGCCCGCAAGAGGGCCGAGGAGGAACACGCCCCACGGCCTCTCGACGCTGTTGCCTAACAGCCGCATCGACTGAGCCGCGACAAGCACCGCCAGCGCCTGCGACGCCTTCCAATTCAGCCCGTGGAGGGCCTGGTAAGCCGCTTCCCGCCGCTCGCCCGTTTTCGCCTCATCCCGGTCGATAATCTGGCCGATCAACGGCGTAAGCAGCACGTACAACATGCCTTGGCCAATCCCGCAGAAACTGAACAGAACCACCGTCATGGCGATTTTCGCGTTGGTGCTGACGTTCATTACGGCGATCGGGTACATGAACGGCAGCCCGATTGCCATGATGGTCAGCGATGTGAAAAACAGCCACTTGATTGGCACCCGCTTCGACAGCGCCGGCATGAAACTCAACGCCACCAGCGCCATCACGATGAACGGCGCCATCAGCACCGACACCATTTTCGGGCTTCCATTCAGGCCGAGCCGGACCCAGTGCGGCAAAACACGTTGCACCCGACCGGATCCAGGACCTCGATCAAGATCCAGGGCAGTACTACCGCCACAGCCAGCCCAACGATCATGCCACCCGCTATCCAGTTGCCAAGCCGGACCCGCGCCTCGTCTGAACGCGCCAGTTCCGGGCCCAGCGCGTTGAACGGGATCGCCACCATCGTGAAAAAGACCGCGCTGTGAAAGCAGATGATCACGCTGGCATAGATAAAATTCGCCACCGACGTCCCGTTGACCGGCGGATACCAGAACGCGATTCCCGTAAACGTCAGGCCGATCGAGCCCCAGAATATAAACGGCCGGCGCCGGCCCCGAATCGGCACGATCCGCCGCCACGATGGGCGCGTGCGCGTCTTGTCCGACCAAAGACCCACGATTGGGTCGCTCGCCGCGTCCGTGAGCAGACCCAGAATGAAAATCGCACCCGCCAGCCCAACCGCCACGTAAATGGTCTGGCCGGTGTTGACGGCGGGCGAGTAAAAATAAAAACCCCACTGGGCGAGCACTTCGCTGTTGATCTGGATGCCGATACACGCCAGAAAAAGGGCCACCCCCTCGATCAGCCGGTACTCGCTCTTTCCCGCCATACGCTACTACTCGATCCGTTTTCCGTCCGGGATTACCGCGTCTTTCAAGACAATCACAATGCCGTCTCGGACGGCGTAACCTTCCCTGTCGCAATCGGCCAGCCGCTGAGACCCTTTGATGACCACATTCTTCCCGATCCGGGCGTTCTTATCAATTATGGCGCCCGATATGCTCGAATCCGAACCAATTCCCATCGGGACGGTTCCGTCTTCGGCCTCGGCCTCGAGATAGTCCGCCCCCATCACGATCGACCGGTGGATCGTGGCCCCGGCCCGGACGATGCTCCTGATGCCGATCAGCGAGTTGACGATGGTCGCCTTGGTGATCCGGCACCCTTCGCTGATGATCGAATCCTTTATTTGCACGTCCTCGAACCGCGAGCCGGGCAGGTAGCGCGGGTGCGTGTAAATGATTCCACCCGGCTTGAAAAGGTCCAGCGGCGGGTTCGGCCCCACCATCCGCATGTGAACTTCATAATACGACCGGACCGTTCCGATGTCTTCCCAAAAACCATCGAAAAGATGCGCGAACACCCGATGGCTCTTGAGCGAATACGGGATGATGTGCTTGCCGAAGTCAATCCACTCTGCGCGGCTCTCGAGGATCTCTTCGAGCACGCCTGAGTTGAACAGGTATACGCCCATCGACGCCAGGCAATCCCGGCCCCCCGCGTCGATCCCGTGCCGGCTGAAAAACGCCGGCGGCATCGCAAGCGGCTCGAGTACGGCCGGGTCCTGGGGCTTCTCGGCAAACGACCGGATCCGGCCTGAAGCGAGGCGCTGTTGAACTGGGTGAAAACCATGATCTTCTTCAGGCCCGAGTGAATGCACTGGCTCAGTGGAATATCCACAAGCCGGTACCGGCCCAGCAGCGGCACCGCGGGTTTCGCCCGCAGCGCCGTCAGCGGGTGAAGCCGGGTTCCACGGCCGCCCCCCAGCACCAGCGCACCCACCTGGCCCATGATGTCCGGGCCGATCTCGAGGTCGACCGCGAGCGTTTCAGCCATCAGGCGTTCCTCCCTTGCGCATCAAAAACAGGCTGGAAAAGCTAAATCTTGCCGTAAATAATGGCGATGCACAGCACTCCCCACAATAACACCGTCACCGCCAGATACTTATCCTTGATCAGCGTCCGCGCCGGGTCGCCCCCGTGCGTGTTGACGTGCAGCAGGTACAGGTAACGGAACAACCCATACACCACAAACGGCAGCGTCAAGTACAGCCGGTCCGTGCCAAGCCGCTCCACCACTTCCGGCGAACACGTATAGATCGTGTATGTGATTAGCGTGGCGCACGCCACCACCAGGTTCAGGCTGTCCAGATACTCGACCGTATAATGACCCAGCACTTCCCGGTGGTTCACCGCCTCCTCCTCGAGAAGCTGGATCTCGTGACGCCTCTTGCTGAGGCTCAAGAACAGCGCCAGGAACAGCGTGCACACCATCAGCCAGTTCGAGAACGCCACGTCCAGCGCTACCGCGCCCGCCAAGGCCCGGATCACAAACCCTATCGAAATAACCAGCACGTCCAGCAAGAAAACGTTTTTCAGCCCCAGGCTGTACGCCACCGTAATAAACACATAAACCGCCATGATGCCCAGGAAACCCCGCCCCAGATACCACGACATGACCCCCGCTACCGCTCCCAGAACCACCGCCGCAACACCCGCCAACGGTATCGGCAGGTTCCCGCCGGCTATGGGCCGCTTGCATTTTTCCGGGTGAAGGCGGTCCTGATTTACATCCAGGATGTCGTTGAGCAGGTACATCGCGCTCGAGGCGGCGCAAAACGCCAAAAACGCCACCACCGACTTCCTCAACTGGTCGGGAACATGGAGCTGCCGCGCAAACACCAGCGCCGCAAATAACAACAGATTCTTCGACCACTGGTACGCGCGTAACGATTTGAAAAGCTGCATCAAAACTACTACCGGTGAGACTGTATCAAAACCATTTTGCCCGGCCCCGGCTTCCCCGGTCAAAACCGGTTCGCGTCCCTGCCCGAGACGTTCCTGGGCGTTGTTTGCCACCATTTTTCTCCCGGCCGAGCCCGTATGCACTGAAACCCATGATACTACAACCGTTAGGCTCGATCACGAAAGCCCCACCGTGGTTTCCGCTCAAATTGTCCAAGCCCGATCAATTCGCATACAATATCCCCAGGAGGACCAATGGTGCCCTACATAAATCTGGTGACGGGCGGCGCGGGCTTTATCGGCTCGCACCTGTGCGAGAGACTGCTCGAGCGGGGCGAGGAAGTCATCTGCCTCGACAACTTCTTCACCGGCCGTAAGGACAACATCCGCCACATGCGGCCCAACCCCCGGTTCGAGTTGCTGCGCCACGACGTCACCGAGCCGCTCCTGGTGGAAGTCGACCGGATCTACAATCTCGCCTGCCCCGCATCCCCCGTCCACTACCAGTTCAACCCCGTCAAAACCATCAAAACCAACGTCATGGGCGCGCTCAACATGCTGGGGCTGGCCAAACGCGTCAAAGCCAGAATCCTACAGGCGTCCACCTCCGAAGTCTACGGCGATCCCACTGTCCACCCCCAAACCGAGACCTACTGGGGCAACGTCAACCCCGTCGGCATCCGCAGTTGCTACGACGAAGGCAAGCGCGTCGCCGAAACACTCTTCTTCGATTACCACCGCCAGAACGGCGTCGACATCCGGGTCGTCCGCATCTTCAACACCTACGGCCCCAGGATGCTCGTCAATGATGGCCGGGTCGTGAGCAACTTCATCGTCCAGGCGTTGCGCGGCGAACCTATCACGGTGTACGGCGACGGCAGCCAGACCCGGTCGTTCTGCTACCAATCCGACCTGATCGACGCCCTAATCCGAATGATGGACTGCGAGGCCTTTACCGGGCCCGTCAACATCGGCAACCCCGGCGAGTTCACCATTCAGCAACTTGCCGAAGAAATCATCCGCCAGGTTGGCGGCCCATCCCAGGTCGTCCACAAACCGCTTCCGGCAGACGACCCCGTCCGCAGGCGGCCCGACATCTCACTGGCCAGACAAAAACTCAACTGGGAACCTAAAATCCCCCTCCAAGAAGGCCTCAAACCCACCATCGCCTACTTCCGCCACCTCCTCGGAAAATAGACTACGGCTTCGAAAAACAGGGGCTGACTCGATTTCGGCAGTTTGAAATCGTGTCTGTCCCTGCTTTTCGCATGCCTACGGCTTGACCGCCGAAAATTGTAAAATTGTAAATCAGGTAAAATTGAGGACCGGTCTGGTAAAATGGGGTTAAATAGTAACCAATTATTGTGCTGAATGGGACCGGCCCGGTGGGTTGTCCAGTCCGAATCGGAATTCGGACCTACACTTTCTGCATCTGAGTTGGATCTGGTAAAAAGCAGGGAATAGGGTTTTGGGGGGAAAGCCAGCATTTTCCGGGCAAGATGGGCAGTGTTTAAAAAATTGGTTACTGTGGGGCTGTTGAAAAAGTCCCCTTTGCGTAAAACAACCTGGTCTACTTCAAAAAAACATAAGCGAAAAACAGGGACTGACTCGATTTTCGGCCCGCAGGCGGTTTGAAAATCGTGTCTGTCCCTGCTTTTCGCGGCCATGAAGCAACCGCTGGACTTTTTCAACAGCCCCACTGTCCCCAATTTTCCCAATTTTCCACCATGGTTACCGTCCCCAATTTTCCATCTTGCCGTAGGTCCGAATTCCGATTCGGACTGGTCCCTGCTGTCCCTGCTTTTCGCCTGCCTACGGCTTGATCGCCAACGCCAGATACCGGTCGCTCCGGTTCTCGAGCCGCTCGACCTCGAGCCCGGCTCCCTCGAGCATATTGCGCATCTCCGGCTCATCAGGCAGTTCATGCCCGCCAACCTCCCCGCCGGCCGCGCGGTGAAACGCATTGATATCTTCCCGGCTCTTGCTGTGGAAAATGGCCAGCCGCCCGCCCCGCCTCAACGCCCCCGCAAGCTCCAAGACCGCTGCGCCCTGATCCTCGAAGTGCGGGAACACGCTGTAGCACAGCACCCAGTCAAACGTCCCCCCGCGTAACGGCAGCCTGCCCGCGTCCGCCTCCACCCAACCCGCAAACGCCCTGCCATACTTTTTCCGGCCTTCGCGCAACATGTTCATGGACACGTCGGCCGCCGCTACAAACCCTCTCCCCTGCATCAGCTCGCGCAGCATCGGCACAAGCACTCCCGTGCCGCAGCCAACGTCGAGAACCCTGCTGCCCGGCACAATGCCGAGCCCCTCGATGATTTCGCGCGCCCGCTCGATGACGTCCGCCGGCACACCGGAATCCCACCCCGCGGCCCGCTCGTCAAAAAACGCCTGAATTTTTGAGCCCATTGTTTTCGTCAACTATCTCCACAACGCGGCAAGCCACAACCAAAGAAGGGCGCCAGTGTTGATCAAAAATGGGACAATCAAAAATGGGACACCCCCCACAACTGGGCCTGTCGATTTAATGTAGCCCATCAATTTTATTGACATTTAAGTCCTTATGCTTTATAGTTATCGCATCGGGAGGATTGCGAGGGACTATGGAACCCAGAGAGATGCGATTTGCGCAGCC